>NZ_KV786457.1:0-54689 GCF_001806945.1 Corynebacterium sp. HMSC30G07
CAAGTTCACTGGAGCCAAATGGTTTTGGATGAAATGTCGCGCAATCTACGTAAGCGTATTAATGCGACTACTCAAGATACACGTCGGCTTGAAGCACTGATGAATGACTTCCTCCCTGAAGCTCTTGTTCAAGACGCGCGGTTTGATATCAAGCTTCCTGAAACAGTCTCGGTACATCCAAAAGATCGTCATGTTTTGCAAGCTGCGCTGTGTGTTAACGCCAACATAATTGTCACTGACAACCTAAAGGACTTCCCTGCGGATTGGATGCGAAAGCAAGGAATCCTGCTTGTAGACAGTGCCGCGCTCATCTCTATGCTCGTTATGCAATTTCCAACTCAATTCAAACAGGCTCACGAACTCTGCGTGGAACTAAGCGGCTCTCAGAGCGAAGCGAAAGTCCTCCAACAGCTGGAACGCGCGACCAACGCCAATGTTGTTAAACAAGTCCGAGACCTACTTCGCTCTGTCAGCTGACTCAGAATTACAACAGGCTCCCCTACACCGGGCGGAACGTGTCCGGTGAGGCGGCCTTCCAGTCGGGCGCCCAGGATGACGGGGGATCTTCTAGCAGCTGGCCGGGACGCAACCACTCGTAGATGTTGGCGTAGGAGCGCGAGTCCGTGGGTGAGATGTTGCGGCGCAGCATGTCAGGCGTCAGGTCAGCCGGATCCGTCACACCCATGGACGCCATGAGACGCACCGCGGTGTTGACGGTGGTGTGGTGGTAGTTGTACACCGCCTGGGCCTTGTCCTTAACCACAACGGCGCGGTTGCGGCGCGGATCCTGGGTGGCCACGCCGGCCGGGCATTCGCCGGTGTGGCAGCGCTGCGCCTGGATGCAGCCAACCGCCATCATCATGGCGCGGGCGGAGTTGGTGTAGTCAGCGCCCTGGATCATGCGCATGACAATGTCTGAACCACCTGCGACCTTGCCGGAGGCGCCGATCTTGACTTGGTCACGAAGACCGGTGCCAACGAGGGCGTTATGCACCGTCATCAATCCGTGGGTCAGCGGCATGCCCATGTGGTCTTCAAAGTCGATGGGTGCGGCACCGGTGCCGCCCTCGGAGCCGTCCACAACAATGAAGTCCGGCGCGGTGCCAACCTCACGGATGGCCTTGCAGATGGCCAGCACTTCCCTGCGGCTGGACACGCACAGTTTGAAGCCAGCTGGCTTGCCGCCGGAGAGCTCACGCATCTTAGCGATGAACTCGACCAACTCCACCGGCGTACTAAACACGCGGTGACCTGCGGGGCTGATGCAGTCCTGGCCCATGGGCACTCCACGGATTTCGGAGACCTCTTTGGTGATCTTGTCCGCCGGCAGCACGCCACCAATACCCGGCTTCGCGCCCTGGCTGACTTTGAGTTCAACCATCTTGATCTGGTCATCGGCAGCGCGGTCGCGGAACTTCACCGGATCAAAGTCACCGTCTGGCGTGCGCGCACCGAAGTAGCCGGTGCCCATCTGCCACACCAGGTCACCGCCGAATTCCTTGTGGTACGGCGAGACACCACCCTCACCCGTGTTGTGTGCAAACCCGCCCATGGCCGCGCCCTTGTTCAAGGAGCGCACGGCGTTTTTGGACAGAGAGCCGAAACTCATCGAGGACACGTTCAGCATGGAAATGGAGTACGGCTTGGCGCAGTCCTTGCCGCCGACAAGGATGCGCGGCGGCTCATCCGGCATCTCAACAGGGGCCAACGTGTGCACCAGGTGCTCATGGTTGGTGGCGTAGACGTCCTGCACCGTGCCAAACGAGGTCTCGCTTTGCTTGCCCTTCGCACGCTCATAGATAGCGTTGCGCTGGTCACGGTTGAATGGGCGGCCGTCCCAGTCACGCTCGATGAAGTATTGGCGCAGCTCCGGACCAATATCGGTGAGCATGTTGCGCATGTGCCCAAGGACGGGATAGTTGCGCAGGATCGGGTTTTTCGTCTGCGTCATGTCGTGGATGGCCACGCCACCCAACGCCGCCGCAACTGTGCCGAGGGCGACCTTGCCAAAGTTTCCGGATTTCTCCTTAGCCATGCGCCCCATCATGCCCTAACAGTGCCCACATAGTGGGACAAATCGCAGACCTATTTTTGGCCACCGCGGCCCAGGGCTTGGATGTCCTCCGAAAATCTAGAACTCAGTGGAGCCCATATCTAGCTCGGGTCAGTTTCACAAGCTCATCTGCAGAGATCAAACCATCGACCCAGCGTTGCCCGTCTGCACGAGTAGGAGCGCTCACAGTCAGGCCCTCCAACCGATTATTCACTACGGCTTCTTCAAGCAGCTTTTGCCGACTCAAAGCATCACTCATAGGCTGCGGCCCAGGGCTTGGATCTCCCATCCGGCTGCCTGCCAGGCTTCCGCTGGCAGCACATTGCGGCCGTCGATGAGCTTTTGCTTATCGACGATCCCCGCAACCCACCCCGGCTCCATCTCCTTAAACTCCTGCCATTCTGTTGCGAGGATGACAAGTTCGGCGTTGCGCAAGGCGTCTTCAAGCGAAGAAGCGTAATCAAGCGTTGGGAAGACTTTGCGTGCGTTGTCCATGGCCTGCGGGTCATAAACGCGCACACTTGCACCCGCGAGCGAGAGCTGACCTGCAACGGCGAGTGCCGGCGAGTCACGCACGTCATCCGAGTTCGGCTTAAACGCCGCCCCAAGCACCGTGATGCGGGTACCGATCAGGGAACCGAGCATCTCGCGGGCGAGGTCCACCACGCGCTGGCGGCGGCGCATGTTGATCGCGTCCACCTCGCGCAAAAACGTCAGCGCCTGGTCCGCACCCAGCTCGCCCGCGCGAGCCATGAACGCACGAATGTCCTTGGGCAGGCAGCCACCACCGAAGCCGAGGCCGGCGCCGAGGAATTTGCGGCCGATGCGGTCGTCATGCCCAATGGCATCAGCCAGCTGTGTCACGTCCGCGCCGACGATCTCACAGACCTCACTTACCGCGTTGATGAAGGAGATCTTGGTGGCCAAAAAGGCATTAGCCGACACCTTCACCAGCTCCGCCGTCTGCAGGTCCGTGACAATAAACGGCGTGTTGTGCGCAAGCGGGGTGGCATAGACCTCGCGGGCAACCTGCGCCGCTGAAGATTTCGCCTGGGAATGAGTAGCGTTGACGCCAAGCACAATGCGGTCCGGTTCAATGGTGTCTTTCACCGCGTAGCCTTCGCGCAAAAACTCTGGGTTCCACGCGATTTCTACACTCGCGCCGTTTTGAACCAGCTTGTCCGCGCGTTCCTGCAACGCCGCCGCAGTACCAACCGGCACGGTGGATTTACCGAAGATGATGTGGTGGCCCTGCAGCTTCGGCACCAGATCATCAATAACCGCCTCCACGTAGCGAGTATCCGCCGCGTACGACCCCCGCTGCTGTGGAGTACCCACGCCGATGAAGTGGATGTTGGCGAAGGAGGCGGCGGTGGCGTAGTCCGTCGAAAAGCTAAGGCGACCTGCGTCAATATTTCGCTCAAGCACCTCCGGCAAACCGGGCTCATAAAAAGGCACCGTGGAGTTTTGCAGTGCCTCAATCTTGTGTTGATCCACGTCCACGCCGAGCACCTCATGGCCAAGTTCCGCCATGCACGCCGCGTGCGTCGCCCCAAGATAGCCAGTACCGATCACCGTCATCCGCATAGTTGGCAATTATGCCGTGCGGTGGCCAGATCGGCAGCGCGAGTTAATCCTCGCCATCCAAGTAACCGGTGAACTCCACCTGGAAATCCGGGTGGTCATCCGCCCACGTATTGCCAGTTTCGTCTTCCCAATCCTCCATGGCGTACTTAATGCTCAAGCGTGCGTCGTCCGCGTCCGTGATCTTGATCGGGTGCGACGGCTGCGGCCCCCGCTCACTCAACAGCCTTGCGCGCTCATCAAACGCCCCCTCTTCCGAGGATGCCTGGACGGTGAACATGCCTTCATCATCAATGATGAAGTAGAAGCCGCGGCCGAGATCGTAGACCACCACATCCGGGCCGGACATGTAGCTGGCCTCCGGGAAGACCTCGGACGGGTGCTGCAAGAACGCATCCAACGCCTGCGTGATGTATAGGGACGCAAGCAGCGCAAACAGCTCACACACCGCCGGGGAAAACGCCGGCTGGTTACCGTTTTTCGCAAGCGCGTTATCCACGTCCTCCTCATAGAGCGAGGTGGCCAACGCAAGGTTGCGCAGCGCCATGGACAGATCCACCGCACGCTGCTCGTTGGTCAGCTGCGGGTCCTTAACGACGGCAGCGACCTCAGCCGCATACTGCAAAATGCGCGCCTGGCGCTTTGCAAACTGGTCGTAGATGACATGGTCAGCGTCGATACGTTCGGCAAGCTCAATGATCTCCTGCTGCGTAATCGCAGGATCCTCGCCCTGCACTGGCAGCGGGGTGAAATACAGTGTGTAATCTTCCATCGGTTTCGTCCTTTTGGTTTGTTCTTCTGGTTGGTTAACGGAAGTTCAGGTAGGCCTTCGACGCCGTCGGCCCCCGCTGCCCCTGGTACTTCGAGCCCAACTTGGACGAGCCGTACGGCGTCTCCGCGGCCGAGGTCATAGCGAACAACGCAAGCTGGCCCACCTTCATGCCCGGCCACAACGTGATCGGCAAATTCGCCACATTGGACAACTCAAGCGTGATGTGGCCTGAGAAACCCGGGTCAATGAAGCCTGCGGTGGAGTGCGTCAGCAGTCCTAGGCGGCCCAGGGAGCTTTTTCCTTCAAGACGCCCCGCCAAATCCGCCGGCAACGCAAAACTCTCAAGCGTTGCCGCCAACACGAACTCGCCCGGGTGCAGCACAAACGCATCCCCCTCCGGGACCTCAACCAGTGTGGTCAGGTCCGGCATCTCCTCTTTCGGATCAATGTGCGTGTACTTCGAGTTGTTGAACACCCGAAACAGGCTGTCAATGCGCACATCGATCGAACTCGGTTGAATCATCTCCGGATCAAACGGGTCGATGCCGAGGCGGCCGGACTCAATAGCGTCGCGAATGTCATGATCAGAAAGCAGCACGTATGCGAGTGTACTTCCCCATTTTTGGGCTTGGATTGCACGGTGCTAAAGTCGAGGACGCTGCCGGCGTAGTTTAGTGGTAGAACATCAGCTTCCCAAGCTGAGAGTGCGAGTTCGATTCTCGTCGCCGGCTCCAATTGTCGCCGGCTCCAATGTCGCCGGCTCCACTATGACGTCGAAAATGATAAGTACCCTTTTGCGTTAGCGAGTACGCCCCAAGGGGGTCAAGAAAATCGCTTGCGTTAGCGAGTGTATAGCGCGTTTGCCCTGACCTGCGGAAATGCTTTCCTCTCTTTCGACCGAGCGAGCGTTTGCGTTAGCAGGCGTTGATTTGGTCGAGGTGGATAGCGTGGTCGGCGACCTCGGTAACGAGTTCAGCGTCGTGGGTGATGACGATGACGACGGCACCAGTGTCAGCGAGTTTACGCATTACTCGGGAAATCGCGACAAGGTGCTTGTAGCCAACACCTGATGTCGGCTCGTCGAAGATGTAGACCTTCTTGTTCGCGGCAAGCGCTGTAGCAATAACCAGACGTTGACGTTGCCCACCAGAGAGTGCTTGGGGATGATCAGCCTCATGGTCGGTGAGGTCGAGTTCTTTAAGGATCGCCTGGGCGTCGATGTGTTGTTTTTCGGCTCTCGTTATCCCGAGCGTGACTTCGTCAATAGCGGTGTCTGAGAATAGCTGCCGGGTGGGGTCTTGCATTACGAGGTATGCGTCCCGGTTGGTGAATTTTTGCCTATTGAGTGTGATGGATGCACCTTTGGCTTTTTCGAGTCCGCAGATGATGCGTGCCAGTGTTGATTTGCCTGACCCGCACGGGCCGAGGAGCGCTGTGATTTTCCCTGCCGGAAAGAGCAGATGGCCGATGTTGAGAACCGTGTTTCCGTGGCGGTAGGCGAAGGTGAGGTTGTCAATCTCAAGCCCATCTCCTGCCGGTTGCGGAAGTTGTGGCATAGGCACAGTCACTAGGGATCGCAGCCCAAGCTGTTTGCGCTCCTCATCCGAGGTAGCGTAGAACTCTTCGCCGGTTGCGGTGAGGGCGATGTTACCTTTATCGAAGCAGTAGACACGGTCAGCGATCCCGGAAAGGAAACTTAGCCGGTGTTCAGCAATGATGATGGTGTGTCCATCAGCTTTGAGCCTGGCGATGAGTGTGGCGAGTTGGTCGATAACGTCAGCTGAGAGGTTCGCGGTCGGCTCGTCAAAGACAATCAGCGACGTGTTGTTGCACATGGCGACGGCGCAGGCCACGCGTTGCATCTGTCCGCCTGATAGTTGTGTGACGCGGGATTCCAACAGGTCGGCGATACCTAACTCGGCTGCAACCTCGTCAATGCGGGCACAGATCTCCTGCGGGTCGCGGCCGAGATTTTCTGGGCCGAAGGCGAGTTCTTGACGCACGTGAGTGGTGTAGAACTGGGTGCGCGGGTTTTGAAACACTGTCGAACAGTGGTGGGCAAGCTCTGATAAATCTACTCGTGCCACGTCAATGTCGTCGACTGTGACGCTTCCGGTAAGGTCGCCGTCGTGGAAGTGCGGGATGAGCCCGTTAAACAGCCGCAACGCGGTGGTTTTCCCCGACCCTGACGCACCACACAGCAAGGTGACGGTTCCAGGTGTGATGGTGATGGTTACGTCATTGATTGAGGGGTGGTCTGCTCCCCGATAGGTGAAGGTGACCCCAGTTGCTTGGGCTGTTGTCATAGGACGATTCTCCATATCGCGAAGCTGATAACGATGAGCAGAATGACCGCGTCGATCACACGGAATTTCACGACCGTGACTGAGGTGGGCTTTGCGGTTCCGCCCAGTCCGCGTACAAGGGCAGCAGATGCCAGTTCGTCTCCGCTGCGTACCACGGTCGATAGCAGCGGGATTGTGAAGTACTGGGCCGCACGCAGGGAAAGCGCGGACATGCCGCGTAGTTTCATGGCATCTGAGATCGCTTTAACCTCGTGGCCGATCACGGGCAGCACACGTAACGCGACTGAGATCGGGATCGTGAAACAGGTCGGGATTCGTGAGCTGGCGAGTGCTTTTTGCAAGGTGGCAGGTCGGATCACACCGATCGCGTAGGCTCCCATTCCTGCGCTGACACTGAATCGCCACATCCACTGCAAAAACAGCACGAGGAACGCGCTGGCCGTTGACTTCCACACCAGTGGTATCACGAAGACGAGTGTGCCGAGAGCCGCAAACGTGGCCAGGTAGACGGCAACCCAGCTCGGGCGCACGAGCGTGTTGGGATTGATCGCAGCGCTCGCCAGCATCACGGCGGCGAATCCGCCCAGAGCACACACGAACCACGGCGAGTAGGCACTGTAGATCGTGGTGGAGACGATGACGAGCGCTACGATAATCGTGCGCGGGTCGGGAAGTTTAGACAAGACCGGCCCGTTCAAAGTGCTTACGCGCCACCCTGGTTCCCAACAGACCAGCAAGCCAGCCCACGATGAGCATCACAACGAAGAAGCCCAACAGAATCGGAATCGTGACAACCTGCGCCATCTTCGCGGCATACTCGGCGCCCATTTGTTCGGCGATCTGCGACATATATGCGTCTTGGTTCATAAATAGCGGAATCCACGGGGAAACATAGATCGGCAGGATAAACAGTGCATATGCCAGCGGGACACGAACTTTCACGCTCTTCGGCCCCTTGGTGATCACCAAGTCAGCGAGCAGGCCGAACACAGCGGCGATCGCAATTCCTCCCACCCAGTGACCCGTTACGAAGAAGAGGACTTCGATGAGGATCAGCATGATTGTCAATGCCCCCATCTTCGGAGTGCGGGCAGTAAACAGCGCGAACACGGTGCCGTTGACGAGAATGGAGAGTAAGAAGCCGGCATACATGGCAGCCGGAATGAACCCGAGCATTCCGAATGCAAACACGATGACGAACATCAAGGCGGTGAAGACGCCGATATTGATGAAGTCGCGCGTGTTTAGGCGCGAGGACGTGGGTGTGGACATAGTTTTTCCTTTCATGTGCGTATACGTGCTGTGTTTAGACGAGTTGCCATCCGGCAGCATTGATGCGTTCTTGCCAGAAATCGCGGTATTGACCTGGCTGGTTGACCAGCTCGTCGTGGCACCCGCGCTGGGCGATACGCCCATCGTGGGAGAGCACAATGATTTGGTCAGCTTGGCGAATGGTTTCAAGTTTGTGGGCGATCACGATTAGCGTGGAGTGCTTGCGTAGCTCGTTCATCGCCGCAACAATGTTGGCTTCATTTTCCGCGTCCAACGCGCTGGTGGCCTCATCGAACAGCACGATCGGGGCTTTCTTCACCAAGGCGCGAGCGATGGACACTCGTTGGCGTTCCCCACCTGACAGTGCACGCCCGCCAGCACCCGCCAATGAATTCCAGCCGTCTGGGAGGCGGTTGACAATTTCCGTCACGCCCGACAGCTCAGCGGCCCACCTGATTTCTTCATCAGTAGCTTCGGGATTGCCAAGGCGAATGTTGGCTTCGAGAGTGTCATTGAATAAATAGACGTCTTGGAAAACGAGAGACACCTGGCGCATCAAATCTTCGGTGGTCTGCTCGCGCACATCAACCCCGCCAACGCGTACGCTGCCGGACTGCACATCCCAGAAACGTGCAACCAACCTCGCGATTGTGGTTTTTCCGCAGCCGGAAGGGCCAACCAGGGCACACATGCCGCCTTGCGGGACATGGAAGGACATATCACGGAGAACCGGGGTGTCCGGATCGTAGCCGAAGGTGACGTCCTCGAAACGAACATCACCAGGTGCCCTCACTGGTGTAGAGGCATCGGGTTCGGACAGTTCGGGGGCATCCATGACCTTGTCGACGTGGTTCATCTGCTGGCGGCGTTCTTCCAGCCCGGTCATGCAGCCACCGATGTCTTGGAGCATGGTGGTGAACCGCAGGCACATGCCGATTGTGACCACGGCGTTCAGCGCATTCATTTGCCCGCCGAGGGCGAGTTGGGCGGTCAGCCAGATCATTATCACGACAAGGGCTTGGACGAACATTCCATTAATCAGGTTCGCTAATGTTTCGATCCACAATGCTTTGCGGCTTTTGCGGTCAGCCTGTTTGAATGCCCGATCAAGGGCCGGGTAGTCGTCGGCGACATGGCAGGAGCGCAGCGCGCCTTGGCAGGTGGCGAATTCGACCATGCGAGCCGCCAATTCTGACTCAGCTGGTTCGGAAACCTGCTTACCTTTATCAAGAAGCACGCGGGAGATATGGAGGAAGGCGAGCATGATCGGGAACGCGATCGTCAAGGTCAGTCCCAGCCGCCAATCCCAGAACCAGGTTCCCACAGTGATCACCAGCACGGCTGAGAGTTTTTGGACGAGGGAGAAAATGAAGTGCGCCGCCGACTCGCCCAAGTTCATCATTTCCTGGGTGACCATGCGCGACAGTCGGCCAGAGCTACCCGAATCGAACACTCCCAACGGTAGGCGGGCTACTTTGTTACCTATTGCGTGGTGGACGTCGTGAATGAACCCGAGCGCGCCAATATAGCCGGTGCGCATGCCATAAAACTCGGTGCCTACACCCGCTACCGAGATCACCGCCAAGGCGATGAGCCAGCCCCAAAACGATAACCCCCACACCGGCATTCCGGTCGCTAGGGCACTTGCTGCGGGAAGCAGAATCAGCAGGGCAAAGCCGTGACACAGTCCTGAGACCGCACCCCACGCTTGACCGACCGAGAGGTCACGCCACGAGGCGGGTTCCATCAAACGCTTAAAGCGTGGCAGCAATAGTTGATTCATCGTGTCATCTCCTCACATGCACCTTGGGCAAGAAGTGCCTGATAGTGCGCATTACCCAACAGCTCGTCGTGTTTACCGACCACAGCAATGCGCCCGCGTTCCATGACGACAATCTGATCCGCGCCCCTGATCGAGGCCAACCGGTGGGCGATCACAATCACGGTTCTGCCTTTGGCAAGAGTCGAGAGAGCTTGTTGAATTTTCGATTCCGATTCCGGGTCCGCCATCGCCGTCGCCTCGTCCAGCACCAACACTGGGGCATCAACCATGAGCGCCCGGGCGATCGCGATACGGGCTGCCTGCCCGCCCGAAACGTGGGTGTCCTCCCCCAACACGGTGTCGTAACCATCTGGCAGGCTCATGATGAACTCGTCGATCTGCGCGGCTCTCGCCGCCTGTCGCACCTGATCCAAGGTTGCGTCTGGCGCGCCCAGGGCAATGTTGTTGTGGATGGTGTCGCGAATAAGCTGTGCATCTTGCAAGACGAACGCGACCGTCGAATACAACACATCCTGGGAAATGCTCTTTAGATCAACCCCGCCGATAGTGATCGTGCCAGCGTCCGGGTCATCGAAGCGGGCAATTAAACTCGCCAACGTCGACTTCCCCGCACCCGACGGGCCAACCAGCGCGGTCACCGTGCCTGCCGGAATGCTCAGGCTCACCTCGTCTAATGCCTGGGTGTCGTCATAGGCATACGACACACCCCGAATCTCGATATCATGACCGTGTGGTGTCTGTGGCGCATCGGGCTGACTCAACGCTGGTAGCTCCATAACGTTCACCAGCCTCACTGCCGCAGACCCTGCGAGCTGGTACGACCAGGCGATGGTTGCGACTGCCATCAACGCTCCCGGCAGCACCAAGGCGATCAACGTCGTCGTTATCACCTCGTAGATGCTCACCCAACCGGCGTTCATCATCAACGCGCCACCGCCAAGGTTCACGATCAACAACACCGGGATCGACACCCACGAAAATGAGGCGACCGACATCGACACCAGCGGCATACACCACGCCCGGTAGAACTTAGAAAACTCGTTAGCTGCATCTAAATAGGCTTTATGTGCTTGGCCGACCTTGCCGAATGCTTTCACCACTGAGATACCGGCAACGAACTCGGCCATCGTTGCCGAAACCTGAGCGAGCTTGGTGTCCATTTGTGCGGTCTTCTCATTCATCCCACGCATCGACATGCCATACATGCCCACATAAATCGGAATCGTCGCAATCGACAGCAGAGCGAGCCGCCAATCCACCACAAACGCATATATCAACAAGGCGAGCGGGGATACGATCGCGTTCAGTTTCTCGATCGGCCCGTGCGCGATCACTGTATGCACCGTGGCCGTATCATCCTGAATGGTCTTGCGGATCTTCCCCTCACCCTCGCGGGTAAACCACGACAGCGGAGCAGTCGACATTCGGGCGGCAATTTGCCGACGCATCTGATTACGCAACGACAGGTCAATAAAATGCGTCACGCCCAATGCAACAAAATATAAGGTCAACCGGGTCATGTATGCGCTGACGAGAAGCATGACAATCCAGTTCACCCGCGCCGGGTCCATCTGGTCTTGCATAAGTTCTCTGCCAAGCTCCACCAGAGCCACATACGGGGCAATAGCCAACACACCAGAGAGAAAAGCCAAAACCTGCGCGACGAACAGCTTGCCTTTCACCGGCTGCGATAGCTGACGGATTGCGTTCTGGCCAGCGACAGATTTTTCCTTCGCGGACCCATACTCACCGTCAACAACCTGATCCATTGCACTATCGTCCATGCAAACACCATCCTTCTTAGGCAAGGCTAACCTTATCTAAATTCTGGGAGGTGTACCTAACCGTGCACGTCAACTGATACGAGCATCACTCTTTCAGGGCCATGCTCACCTGTTCACCTGTGCGGAACACGAACCGGATCGTATCCTCGTCTACGATGGCGTGATCGATGAGAGCGCTCCATTGTGCGGGGTGAAACTCGCTCACAGGTTCGCCCGTCAAATCGCCTAGGGCTGTGGTGACGGCGGCATGCTTGGCAGTGTTCGCTGCAATATCTGCCTCTAGGCTCGCTTTGTATGCGAGCGTCTTACGGTAGATAGTATCGAATTCGGTGTAGCGGGCTTGGTAGGCGTCCTGGTCGAGCGCGCGTTGCTGGTTTTCCGCAATCAGCGCTTCGATCTGCTCGGTGAGTTCCACAAGTTTCGCCTGGCACGCGGCAGCTTGTTCTTCCAAACGGCTCGTACCGAACATGTCGCCAAGCACCTGCGGTAGCTGGCTTTGCTGCGGACGGCGGGCGATCAGTTGATTGAGCGCTTGCACGAAAGAATCCTTGATCTGCTCGTCTTTCACCGTCGCGCTGCTGCAGGGATGTTCGTCTGTGTATTTGTGGTTGCATTGCCAGACTGTGTACTTGTATTTCGTGTTCGACGCCCACGTCTTACGCCCATACCACACCCCACACCGAGCACATTTGAGCCGGGTGGAGAACAAGCCGACTTTCGCTGACGATATGTTGCCATGCCTGGTGGCGAGCTCGTATTGCACTTGATCCCAGATGCGTGGAGCAATAATCGGCTCGTGGTTGCCTGTTACGTAGTATTGGGGTACTTCACCTTCGTTGACCTTCATCTTTTTAGTAAGGAAATCGGTGGTGAACGTCTTTTGCAGCAGGGCGTCGCCTTTGTATTTCTCGTTCGACAGGATGGAGCGCACTGTCGATGTCGACCACACTTCTTTCCCGCGTGGGGTGAGGATCTTGCGGGCAGCGAGTTCGGTTTTGATTTCGCTGATGGCCATCCCGTCAAGGAACAGCTGGTAGATCAGCCTGACGGTCGGAGCTTGGGTTTCGTCGATGACGAGGCTGCCGTCTGCTCCTTTCTTGTATCCGAGTAGGGATTTGTAGGGCACCATGACTTTCCCATCTTGAAAACGCTTCCTGTGCCCCCAGGTGACGTTCTCGGAGATCGAGCGGGATTCTTCTTGCGCCAGTGAGCTCATGATCGTGATCAATAGCTCGCCTTTGGCGTCAAAGGTGTAAATATTTCGCCGGCTCCAATATGACCAGGGTTTTGTGCCCTGGTCATTTTCGTGGGTTCGGGCTCGGGCTCGGCGGCAAACATCGGATAGCAAACATCGGATAACGTCCGTTTTGGCGCTTCGGACCCCTATCCGATGTTTGCTATCCGATCTTTAGCGTCTACGTCGACTGAACGCCTCAATCGCGTTTTCATCACCTGGCGGCACATCCATAAACATGTAGCCTAAAAGACATGCTTGACCAGCGTTTGCCCACAACCTTGGCATTGTCTGCTCTCGCGCTTATCTTCAGCGGCGCAGGCGTCCTTCAGCACTACCCCACTACCCCACTATTCACCGCGCTGATCATTATCCAAGCACTCAGCCTCATCGTCGCGCCCAACCATCCACGCATCAGCACCGCCACCTACATCGCAGCATTTATTACCGCATTACTAGTCGGCTACTCGACAGGCTTCGAGCTATTCCTCGGTGTCTTTCTTATCACCGCTCTCACCGCCACCGGCCACCCTATTCTGGCAATCCTAAGCGCCACTACCATCACGCTTGGCGGCTTCTACTCACCCACCAACGCCCGCATCGAATTCGATATCGGCGCTGTGATTATCTTCATCACCATTATCGCCCTGGCTCACCTTCTTGGCTTGTGGATTCACCACACTCACCAACAACACCTGAATTCACAACGGTTTGTCTGGTTTTTGGCTAGAATTCACCCCCGCGAACAGGATCTACTGATCGCTGGTGGAGGCTATGCTCTTGGAGCACTCATCTGCGCAGTTCCTGCAGTTGGACAAAGTGCGTGCTTGGTAATTGGAGCCATTATCACAGGGGCAAGCTGGGCTATCTCCAGCTACGGAAAGTGTAATAATCGTCTGCACGTAGATTTTCGTTGGACTGGATCCGTGAAAGGCGAGAGGTGCACCTAATGACCATCAGCATCAAAGCGATCATCCCCTTCTTTATGGGGGCGTTCTTCTCACTCATGCTAACCGAGAGATACGACTCTTTGATTCTTGGAGTTGGTTTCCTCACTGTAGTGACCATCGCTTGCTACGTGTCGAATCGCGTAATCACAAAGTCGGACTCGACCAAATCTTAAGCGCCACCGAACAGGCAACCCTCATACCCACGCAGAGCCCTTCTATTTGAAAGGGCTCTGCGTTTGTTTTGTACCACCCCAACAACCGGCCTCAAACTACTCCGCGACCGTGCAGGGGGTCGGCGGTTCCATCGACACTAAGATCGCCTTGTAGGAGCTGCCGCCACCGGTAGTGTAGCGCAGGACTTTCCAATCCGGGTTGTACTCCGTTGCACGCGCAAGCTCTTCAGGGTTGTGGTTGTAGGCGCAGACCGTTTCGGTCCCGTTCGGGCTAGTAAACGCGAAGGTGATCTTGGTGCCGTCGTGCTCAAGCACCTCGATGGGGAACCACATGTACTTCTGGTTCATGGCGCGTAGCACCGGAATGTAGTGCTGATTGTGGCCGACAGCCACAAGGTCACACTCCTTATACATGCAGGCGCGACGGGCTTTTGGTTGCTTGGGCAGGGGAACCACGGCGCCACCAACACGCACGGCACCGGAGATTCGTGAGTACTCAAACTTCGCACCGGTATTGGTAATAAACATCATCGCCTCGGCAGGGTTGTTGAATTCTGCAACGATGGCCTCATCAGTCTCGTCCAACGTGAAGGTGAACGAAGCTCCGGCCAGGTTGGATACGGTTGCGGGGGTCCAGTCTGTAGGAAAGCCAGTAGGCATGAGAAAACACTCCTGAAGAATCGCACTTCCGGCGCGGCGATTGCTCGTGCCGGCGGATCTTCTCCCGGGGGCACCGTGCGCGATGTGCGCGGTTGCCAGCCGACGAGCCGGGAGGCTTTGAAATACGTCGGACTTCGTGATCCACGTGAAACCCTACTAGACAGAGCTGTCTGGTGCAAGTTGGCGTCGAAAAGCAATAAGCTCTTGGGGGTGAAATGGTTTATAACACTGGCACTTGGGTACGGCGCGGCGCTGGGACTGCAGGAGCGACCCAGCCTGCCGTTTAACAACCCGGATTTCGTGCCAACGCACCCGACGCCGGTGCTGTATATCCATGGGATTAACTCGCGGACGGCGTCGTTCAAGGAGAACGCGAATTACCTGGCTGCCCAAGGTTTTTGGGTGTGGGGATACGACTACGGTGACATGATCGCGCCCGGGTTTTTCGGCGTGGGCGACCTGGATGCGATTGTGGAGGACGTCGCGCAAAACGTGGAGCGCGTGCTGCGTGAAACCGGCGCTACACAGGTGGATATTGTGGCGCACTCCCAAGGCGCGCTGATGACCAAGCTGTTCATCGCTCGCGGTGGGGCGCCCAAAGTGCGGCGCGTGGTGGCCATGGGCGGCAACTTCCACGGCACGGACATGCGGGGCTGGGCTGGCCGCCTAGGGAAGGTGGCGGCACGCTATCCGCGCCTGACGGCACTGCTTGCTTCCGGCGCGTCGCAGCAGCTTGTGGGCTCGGCGTGGCTGAAGCGGTTCGCGGACGTGCCGGATACGGACCCGTCGATCGTGTACACCTCGATCTACTCCCCCAGGGATCATGTGGTGACGCCGAATTCGGCGTCGCAACTGAACGCGGTCGGTGGCGCCGACGTGGTCAACATTGACTCCGGTGCGATTTACGACGGCTACGCGCCGCTCCACTCACTCATGCCACGCAACCCGCTCTACGCTGCACTAACCGCGTGGGGGCTCACCCGTAAAGTGGGCGAGCACACGCCGCCGGCGCTGGAGATCCACTGAGCAACTGAGAAGAACTAGCCACACTTCACAATCGGCACTGGGGTGTACACCGTGGTCTGGGTTTCGCGGGAAAGCTCGTTGCCCGCAAGGTCATAGATCACTCGCGTGTCAGAAGTGGTGAAGCCCGGCGCGCCCGAGGACGGGATACAGCTGCCGCCGGTAACGCGCTGCTCCTGCGGCTGCGTTGTCGCCCAACGCCCACCGTTGAAGGATTCCACGGTGGTGGTTTTCACGCCCATGAGACTGACGGTGACGCTGCCACCGCCAACGTTGGTGACAATCTTGACTGGGTGCGGGGAGTCGTTGCGGAACTGCAGGTCAATGGCACCTTCATACACGGTCGCCTCACGGCCGGCCGGGTAGCGGGAGATGTAGTAGGAGTGCGGGGTGTGCGCCACATCCGTCATCGCCGCGAAGTATGCGGCGTTGTACAAGGTGGTGGCGAACTGGGAGATACCGCCGCCCACCGCGGTATCCGCGCGGCCGTTCAAAATGATGCCCGATTCCACGTACCCCTGCGCCGTGCCGCGTGGGCCGGTGTAGCCGTTCAAGGAGAACGTCTCACCCGGGTTGACCACAGCACCCGAAACGGTCTGCGCCACCAGGGCGATGTTTTGGCCGGATGCGGCGGAGTATCCGCTGGTGGTGAAGCTGCCAACCACTTGGTCGAACGTAGCGTTGGCGGCGTCCTCAGTAGTAAATGTCGCCGGTTCTGGTTTGTAGGTTGCGTCCCATTCACGTGGGGCGCTATCAAGCAACCTGCCCTCAAAACCGTCTAAGGTTTGCTCCCAATCCACCACCAGTCCGTCGATGGATTCCTGCACGCCGCCGCCGGTGAGTACGCGCGCGTTTTGCGCCTCAACCTCCGTCGGCGCGAGCTGCTCACCCAAAATCCCCTGCGCGGCCTCCACGTTGACCTGCGGCTGGATCTTGCCGTCCACCACCGGGAACTGGATGATCTCACCCAGTCGCTCCTGCGGCACCATCGCCGCCACCGCCGGATCATTACTGCGCACCGTCAGCGGCCCGTTCAACGCCGCGCGCACCGGCCCTTGCTCCGCTGCACGCACCGCCGCCTCGTTCACGGCAGGCTCCACGGTCACCGGCTCAACCTCCACCCCTTCCGGTTGTAGCCACTGGGCCTTGATCGCTTCGCTCAGCTTGTTTGCGGCGACGTCCTGCCCCAACACCGGCTCATCCACATTGGCACGCCCACCTTCAATATGGATCGCACCATCAACGGGATCCCGGTGCAGCTCAGCGCTTAAGGTTTCCATGGCGGGGTTGAACTTCGCGTCATCCACCTTCGCCACTGCATCAACCTCACGCTGCGTAAACAAGCCGCGCAGCCTGCTGATCGGGTTGGCGGACTCAACGCCAACGGCGTCAATGGTTGCGTCCCAATCCATCACCAGACCGGCCTGGGCCGGAACGAACTGCGCGGTGGCCTGGTCAGCGCGTACGGAAACGGGGTTCGTTTCAATGTTGCCAAGCTCGTCTTGGAGCTTGCCTTTGGCGCTCTCAGGCTTCATACCCCCAATTGCCACTCCACCAACGGTGGTGCCGCGCGGGACGTTGCCGCGGTTCATCGCCAGGTCCGCCAGGTAGATCGCCAGCAAGACAGCCAGCACGCCGACGAAAATGCCAACGGCAATCTTGCCGCCGCGGCCTTTGCCACGCGACTCGGATTGTGCTTGCACAGTACTCACCCCGTTAAGCGTAGCCAGATACTCGCCGGCTGGAAAAGCCCCCTAATGCAAACGCTCAACGCGCGCGGCTGCCTCGTCCACACGCGCCAGAGGTATTTCCCCGCTCTCCACAGCGGCGACAACCAGGTCGATCGTGGCCGGCAGGTCAGCGCCCGTAGACCATAACGCCTGGTCAGCGCCCGCGGCAATGGCCATCTTCACGGCTTGCGGGGTCGGCGCGAAGTCTAAAAGCCCACGCATGCCGGAGAGGTCATCGGTGACAATCACGCCGTCAAAGGGCACACCACCCGGGTAGTCGCCTTCGCGCAGGATGCGATACGCCTCCGGGTTCAGCGAACTTGGCACACCTACCGGCCCCATGCCGGGGACGATCATGTGTCCCATCATCACGCTGGCATCAGGAAACCGTGCAAGCAGCGGCCCATACGGAAGCATGTCAAGCGCCTTCAACTCCTCCACGGGTGGGGTCACGGCCAGCTGGTGGTGGGTATCCCCAGAGGCCCGGCCGTGGCCCGGGAAGTGCTTAAACGTCGGCGTCACGCCCGCGTCCACCAACCCCTGGGAGAACAACCCGCCAACGCGCACTACCTCCTCCGGCACGGAGTTGAAGGAGCGGTCCCCCACAATGTCCAGGTCAATCACATCAAGGTCCAAAAGCGGGGCGTAATCCACATTGATGCCGTGGTTGCGCAGGGAAACGCCAATGTCATAGCCGGTCCCCTGGATCACCTCCGGCGGGTTGCCAGCCAGCGCGCGCGGCGGCATGAAGCTACCCAGCACCTGCGTGTGGCGCTGGACGCGGCCGCCTTCAAAATCAATCGCTACGGAAAAGGCCCGCGGGTACTGCTCCCGCAGCGCGTTAATGTTACGGCCCGGCTCCGTCAGTAGCGCCGGATCCGCCCAGCTCGGGATGATCAACCCGCCCACGCCCTGGTCCAGTGCCCAGCGCGCCTGGTCGTAATTAGTCACCCCCACCACCATCAAGGAGGCCACCTTCGCCCGCAGGTTTTGCTCGGGCTCTTGCTTTTCGACGGGTGCTTGAACAGGTGCTTGAACTGGTGCGGGTGCTGGGGTGGGCGTTTGGGCGTCGTCAAGCAAAGGCCCCGAACATGCAGCAAGGCAGCACGCAGTGAGCACAGACGTAAGCCGTGCGCGCATGAAACACCTCCCTGGAAACGAAACGTCATTCACTCTACGCAGCCCGCTCACTGGTAGGGTTCAACGCATGCCGCAACCTGCTGAAAACCGCACCATGTCATCCATCTTGGCCAGTGCTGTCATCGGCGTTGTCCTCGGCCTTGTGGGCGTGCTGGGGCTGGCGGGGTTCTCTGGGCAGACGGTGCCAACCGGCCAGGCCGTGCCGGCGGATGACGCGGTGCTCGGCGGCCCGGAGTACGGCTCCCGACAGTAGTGCGCGCCCATATCCTCGGCTGGATCGGGGCGTTCTGCCTCGCATTTTTACAGCCGCCCGGGCAGGTTGCCGCGGACACCAAGCTGGATTTGGTGGTTAACCCGGCACGTTTCTTGGCGCGCGCCACGCATATATATACAGACGAGTTCCCGCTGGGCCAGTTACAAAACCAGGCGTACGGGTACCTGTTTCCGCAGGGTGCGTTCTTTCTGCTGGCGGATTTGGCGCACGTGCCCGCGTGGGTGACGCAGCGTTTGTGGTGGGCGCTGATTATGGGGTTGGCGTTTTCGGGGACGTTGGTGCTGGCGCGCCGAATAGGACTGCCCGCTGGTCTGCCTTCGGTGTTGGCGGCGGTGTTGTACGCGTTATCCCCGCGCATCCTGACCACGCTGACAGCGATCTCTTCGGAGGCCTGGCCGGTGGCACTCGTGCCGTGGACGCTGGTGCCGTTGGTGCAGCGGCGGCCGAACGTGGCGGCGTCTGTAGTCGTGGTGGCGTGCATGGGCGCGGTCAACGCCACCGCCACCATCGCCGCGTGCCTGCCTGCGTTTATTTATCTTCTGTGGCGGGGGCATGTCCGGCGGGCCGCCGGGTTCACGCTCGGGGCGGTGGCGGTGTCCGCCTGGTGGCTCGGGCCGCTGCTTATCCTGGGCCGCTACGCGCCGCCGTTTACAGACTTCATTGAATCCGCAACAGTCACCACCGCCTGGCTGAACCCGGTGGAAATCCTGCGCGGCACCACCTCCTGGGCGCCGTTTGTGGACGCGGAGCGCACCGCAGGCCACCTGCTGGTCACCGAACCCACGTTTGTGCTGGCCACCTGCGCCATCGCGGCCGTCGGTCTGGTTGGCCTGCACCGCCTTCCGCGTGAGTTTGTCGCCATGTTCGCCATCGGTTTCGCGTTGCTTGCGGGTGCGCATTGGGGCATTTCGCTTCTGGACGCCCAACTGGCCCCCTTCCGCAACCTCCACAAATTCGACCCCCTGATCCGTTTGCCGATGGCGCTTGGGGTGGGTGCTGTTGTTGGGGCGTTGGCGGCAAGGGTCAACCGCGCGCAGGTCGCATGCGTGGTGTTGGCGGCGGTGGTGGCTACCTCGCCGGCGTGGTCTCTGCGCCTGTTGCCGGTTGGCACGTGGGCCTCTGGTCCTGCTGGTGGCGTGTCCCAGGATTGGGTGGAGGCTTGCGAGTACATCGATAAGCACGCCGCGGGGACGCGGACGTTGGTGGTGCCGGCGGCCTCGTTCGCCCGCCAGGAGTGGGGGTGGACGCGCGATGAACCGATCCAGGCGCTGTGCAACTCCCCGTTCGTGTTCCGCGACGCAATCCCGCTGGTAGAGCCGGAAGCTATCCGCGGCCTGGACGGCCAGACTGCGGTGGTGGATGAGGAGGCGCTGCGCGCGATCGGCGTGGGCGCAGTCGTGGTGCGTCGCGACCTTGAGCACCAAACCCCCACCCCGTCTTTGGGCGTGCCCACCGCGAACTTTGGTGATGTGGACGTGTTCCTGCTTGACCCTGCGCGCGACATGATGATCACCGCCGATGCGCCTTTGCCTATTAGCGCCGGCGGCGAAGCCCTCCCCTTTATCTGGCGCGAGCTCGGCTACTTTCCAACGGCGCTGACCTCAGACGATGCTGTAATCACTACCGATACCCCGGCCCTGGCCGTGCGTAACTACGGCAGCTTGGACGGCCAGTCGGCACATCTGACCAGTCTGGATGAGGATGGCTCTGTGTACAACCGCGTGAAGGATTACCCCAGTGCGGGCACCCCGGTCGGTGTGGTGATGGAGGGGGGCGGCGTGGAAGCGTCGTCAAACGCCAGCGCTGCACGCTCGGTGACCTCGGCGTTTGACGGGCTGGACGATACCGCCTGGTGGCCTGCCCCGGGCGACCCCACCCCACGCCTGACAATTCGCAGTGACGCCACCACCGCCACCATCACCGCCACCGCAAACACGCAGGTGGTTGTAGACGGCCGCACCGTGTCCCTTGTCGGCGGCGAACCGCGCGAGGTAGCCAAACACGACACGGTCATGGAGCTCGAACTGACCGAACCGGTGGGCATTACGCAGGTAGACGCCGGTGTTACGCGCATTGTGGAGCTACCCGCAACCGACGCCCGCACGCTTGTCTTCCAGCGCCACTTCCCCGCCACGGACGTGATCCAGCGCCGCTTCACCACCACCACGGACGCCACGTGGCAACTGACCGCGCGCGCCACCATCAACGGCACTGAGCATTCCCCCGGCCCAGTCCACCTGCCCGCCGGCACACACGAGCTGACCAGCCGCGCGAAGGTGGTCATGCTCACCCAACCCTTGGCGCTGCCCACCTGGTCGCCCTTCGACGGCACGATTGATGCGGCCGATACCGAACGCATCATCATCACAACCCGCGGGTTCAACTCGGGGTTGCGCGCAAGCGCAGGCACCCATGAGCTTGAGCCTTTGCTTATCGACGCCTCCACGCAAGCCTTTATCGTCCCACCCGGCGTATCAGGCGAATTCCACATGTGGCACGCGGGCGATGTGGCGTACCGTGCAAGTTTGGCCTTCGGCGGGGCGTTGTCACTGCTGACGGTGGCGGCGTGTCTGTGGGTGCCGTGGCGCCGCTCGGGGCCAGCGCCACGTGCGCTGGCGCGCCCAATTGCCGGCGCGGCGGTGCTGGCTGCGAACCCGCTAGTCGGTGCGGCGGCGTTGGCAACCGCCTGGGTGGTTGAGCGCTTCACCTTGATCCGCGGCAGCTGGCTAGCGTTTGGCGCGATGTTGGTCGCCGGACTGTGGCTGGCGCGCGCACCGTGGCCTGCGGAAAACTACGCGGGCGACAGCCTCTTGCTCACCTTCGCCGGATGCTTGGCCATCGCGGCGGCCGCGGGACGCTCCACCAGCTCGTACGAGGCGTACGACACCACCAGCGACCCCGCAGTAGTAAACACCCACACCGGTACGAAGTGGCCGCTGAACCAGGGCACGCCAATTACCGGGAAGGCGAAGTAGAGCACCGCCACGTGCCACAAAAACAGCGAGTATGACCAGCGGCCCAACGTGCGCATGGGGTGGCTGGCAAGCACACTTTGCGCCCCGGCTTCCGGCCCGGCTAGCGCATACGGGCCAACGATGAACGCGGCGAAGAACGTCCCCAAAATCACCCGCACGTTGAACTCTGCAGGTGTTGGGTGTGTCAGCCCAGCGGGACCTGCAAGACCCGCCAGGTACGCGATGGCTGCGGCGGCCAGCAACCAGGGCCAGCGCGGCCCGCGCCAGCGCACGCCGAGGCGCTCCAGCTCCGCCAAGACCAGGCCCACCGCGAACCACGGAGCGTACGACGGCGGCCACGTCTGCTGGTCCACCAGCCACGGCCACGCCAACCCAAACGGCACGGCAATCAGCAGCGCAAGCTGACGGCCGCGCTCCCCCAACGCCATGTATGCGGGAAGCACCAGGTAGAACGCCACCTCCACGCACAGGGACCACAGTTGCGTCAGCCCCTCGATAAGCCCGTCGGGCACGTAGACCTGCAGCAAAAAAACATTGGCCAGCACCTGTTGGAGGCTCACGTTGGTCAGCGGCGGCAGGGCGACAAGGACCACGGCCACGCAGGTGAGGTAGGCCGGGGCGAGACGGACGAGGCGTCGATAGTAATAGCCCTTTGCCACCCACTGACCGCGAGAGAGCAGGAAAGCCGAAAGTGCGAAAAACACCGCGACGAAGTAATCAAAGCGCTCCACAAACGTGGACGTCAGCCCGGTCTGGAAGGCCACATGCGTGGTCAAAATGCCAAGGGCAGCGAGGCCGCGCAGGCCATCAAGCTGGGGCAGCACTGGAGATACGTTAGGGTTTGCGATGTGGCCATTGTAGGAAACGCCCGCCACTTCAACCCCGTAGTGGCCTACGGTGCCGCCCTTGTTGTTGCGGTGACGTGGCCGTTTCTCATGCCCGGCCAGGCGTTTGCGCTGCGCGACATGCTGGTGTTCGACGGCATGTACCTCACCCGCGCCTCCCTCGGCTACGGCGATCTGCCGGCGCGCAACGTGCCGCAGGATGCGCTACTAGCCATCGTTCCAGACCCGGTACTGGCGCTGCGCGTGATTATGGTTGCCGCGGCCACGTGCGCCGCGGTGAGCGCCTACCGGCTGGGTCGCAGCCCTTTTGGCAAGGCCGCGGCGATGACGGTGCTGCTGTGGAACCCGTTTGTGGTCGAACGCCTCTTGCAGGGCCAGTGGTCCTTGGTTGTCGCGGCGTGGCTGTTGCCTGCGGTGTTTTGCGCGCCGGTGCCGCTGCGGGTGCTTGCGCATTGGTTGGCGTCGTTGACGCCTACGGGCGCGCTTGCGGCGGCGGCGTTTTCGCGCGGGTGGCGCGGTGTGTTGGTTTCTGTGGTGACGTGCGCGCCGTGGGTTGTGGCCAGCGTTGCCGCAGGTAGCGGTGGTACATCTTCGGCGGCGGCGGTGCAGGCCTTCGCCCCGCGCGCGGAGGCGTTCGTAGGCACGCTGGGTTCTCTAATGGGCCTTGGCGGGATCTGGAACGGTGCGGCGGTGCCGTGGTCGCGCGAGGTTGGCTTTGCGCTGTTTGGCCTGTTCTTGTTGCCGCTGTTGGCGCTCGGCTGGCGCGGTGTTCCGCGTCGCTGGCTGTGGCTTGCTGCCCTGGGTGCGGCCATCCCGCTCGCCGCCTGGGCCGGGCTGACTGCTCCGGTTGTGCAGCACATGCCCGGGGGCGGGTTGCTTCGCGACTCCACCAAGTTCCTCCTCCTCACCCTCCCCGCCTGCACCGCCGCCGCGGGCCACCTCAGCGGCAGGTGTGCCGCCGCCGCTCTGGGTGTTGCATTCCTGCAGGTCCCGGACGCATCACTCGCCTTGTCCGCCCTGGCACCCACCACGGTTGCCGTACCTGCGGTTGATCACAAGGGCCGCGACATCTTCTTCGAAAACGCGCCGACGCTTCTGCTTACCGACGCCCACACGCCCACCCTCAACCCCACCCCCAAAGCCATGAACGTGGTGGAATCCGGCGCACTTTCAGTCGACGGCGTGGAGGTAGATCCGCCATCGGCGCGTTGGGTGGCGGCTTCTGATGCTGTTGGCTCTGGTGGGGCCGCTGGGCCTGGTGGGTCCGTGGATTTGCTTCGGGACCTCGGCGTTGGGCTCGTGGTGCTCGAGGACGGATCCGTGCTGGATACGGGGGCTCCCGCGCGTGGTTTGCCGCCGCTTGGGGTAGCACTTTTTGCGTTGTGGTGCGCGGTTCCGCTGCTCGGAATCACGAAACGTGACCAAGATCACATTTCAAACCACTTCTCCCCTGACCTGCACATTTAGCGATATTAGTTGAGCTTCACCCATTAATGGCGGCCGCCAATCGTGGACACCCTTGCATGATTCGTGCCACATGCTTAAAGTGAACTGCAGGTTAACAAATGGTTACGAGAGGAGGCCCCCAGGATGCCACATAGGCACCACGCAACATCTGCAATCACAACTGACAACTTTTCGGCCTCACATACCGCCGTACATACACGAGACGCGTAACCGCACAACTCATCTGAAAGGAACTAGAACAATGCGTAGCTTCAAGGACATCAACAACATCGACTTCTCCATCGTTCGCGAGCGCGCCCTGCGCAATATCCGCGAAGACCTGATCGCTGAGTGGTCGGATCGTTTCGACGCCATGGAGATCAACGACGCTTTCGACGCCGTCCTCCGCTCCCGCCGCGCCGGCGCCAAGGTTGAAGACTTCCTGCCGGTCCTGGTGGAGAAGGAAATGAAGAACCGCCTGTACGCAGGCGAGCTCTTCCCGGCCTCCGCGTAGGACTTCACGCGCAAAATTTCATAGCGAAAAATGTCTGCTAGTGGGACGTGACGTCTCACTAGCAGACATTTTTTATGGCCCTCTATCCCCGCAGGTCGGTTGTTGAGACAAATCGTCGAAAATGCGTTGTGTGCTAGGAGCCCACATGCGCCACTAGCAGATAAACGTTATGTCAAGCTAGGGCCGGTGCAGGGCAAGGCCAAGGGCAGAACGGGAGCAGGGCAAAGCCAAGGCCAGGACAAAAGCTGCTAGGCTTTTAAACCATGTCGGTAGCTTGCACGAGCTGCCTGCAAAAACTCAGCGAACGCCAAGAACCCCGCCACTGCCTGGGTTATGGCAGCTCTATGGCGCCCTGTGGCTACACAGTAGGGCCGGGCAGTTCAACTCTGCCCACAGCACAGTTTTGTAGCCTGCACAACGCACATGGGCATAGATCCTCACAAGGGGTCAGCATTGATTACCAGTTACTACCGCGGCGTTGGGGGTTTGAAGCAGCAGTTTCGTGCAGGTGAGGGTTGGGAACGGGGACATAAACACAGAAGGAGAACCAGCATGTTGCTTGCAGAAGCACTCGCCCGCCGCGCTGAGGCGCAGGATCGTCTCAACGCGCTGACGCAGCGCCTGACGGAGGGCGCGCTGATCCAGGAAGGCGACACGCCTGCTGAGGATCCGACTGCCATGCTCAATGAGGCCTCGGAACTCCTGCAGGAGATTGAGACGCTGGTGCGTCGCATTAACCACACCAACTCGCAAACCCCGTTTGAGGGGGCGACGTTGACGGATGCGATTGCGCGCAGAGACGCATTGCTGCGCGCCCGCCGCCTGTACTCGCACGTGGCGGACGCCGGCTCTGCTCGCCAGAACCGTTACTCCCGTTCGGAGGTGCGCTACGTCCCCACCGTGGACGTTGCGCAACTGCGCGCCATGGCAGACACGGCGTCTGCCGAATACCGCCAGCTAGACACCAAGATTCAGCAGCTGAATTGGTCTACCCAGCTCATTTAGCCAGCTCATTTAGCTGAGTCCGCGACAACCTCTTCGAGCACCTGCTCGAACCGGCGCCCCGTCTCCTCCCAGGAGAACCGGCCAGCCCACAAACGAGCGGCCTCGCCATAATCGCCGCGCATGGTCTCAATGACGGCGTCGGTAAAAGACTCGCCATCAGCAACAAGGCGGCCCGTCACGCCGTCCACGATGGAGTCGCGTACGCCGCCGGCGGAGGAAAACGCCACCGTCGGCACGCCGTGCTGCGCGGCCTCAATCACCGCAATCCCCCAGCCTTCCTTCCGTGAGGGCAGCAGGTGCACCGCGGCGCGCTCCAGCAGCGCATGTTTGTGTTCCTCGGACACGTGCCCGTGGAACACCACCTTGTCCGGGCCCAGGCCGCGGCTTCGCGCGTATTCACGCAGCTTGTCGTCCCACCAGCCGGAGCCCACTACATCCAGCACCGCCCCCTCAATCGCGGCGACGGCATCAATCGCCAGCTCAATGCGCTTGTGCGGGACGAGGCGGGAGACGGTGATGAGGTGCACGTTGGCGTCGTCAAGCAGGGAAATGCCCCTCGCCACCGGATCCACCCCGTTTTCCACAATGTCAATCGGCTCAGTCACACCGAGTGAGAGCAGTTCGCTTTTCGACGCCTCCGAGACCGTCACATACCTCGCCCCGCGATATATCCGCGGCGCGATCTTGGACTCCAAAAACCAGCCGAAGCGACCAATAACCGGACCTGCCACCGGCCATTGTTCGCGGTGGCAATGGTGCGTGAGCAGCACCGTTGGGCGGAAAAACAGGCGGGCGAAAAACGGGATGCCGTTTTGGGTATCCACCACCACGTCCGGCCGGTTGTGCAGAATCGACAGTGGCGCCAGCACGTAGACGCCGTACTTGCCGCCTGCGCGCTCATACCGCACCCCGTTTTTGGTGGAACGCCGCGGCGCATCGGTGTGCTTCGCGGTGCGGTAAATCACCTCGTGACCCTGCGCCGCCAGGTACTCGCCGACGCGCTCAAGGTAGCGCTCCGAACCACCGCCTTGCGGGTGGGTGGAATCGCGCCAGCACATCAGCAGTATCTTCATCGGTATGTACCGTACCCGCAGACTAGCCACGCTTCGACGTTCGCTGCGCCTGCTGCGCTCCTTCACTTACGAACAGTTCCGCCCACGGATCTTCTACGAAGGGTTGGCGCGCGATACGCATGTGCTTCTTAGCGCCCTCACGCAGGACCTGACCAACCGCAGTTTGGCGGGCCAACGCGTGCTGGATGTGGGTGGCGGGCCGGGGTATTTCGCCGACGTATTTTCGGATACCCAGTACGTAAGCCTTGAGCCGGACGTGTCAGAGATGAGCGCTGCCGGCATCAGCGGCTACGGCGCCGTGCGTGGCGACGCGCTTGCACTGCCCTTTGCGGACAACACCTTCGACATCACGTTTTCCTCCAACGTGGCCGAACACATCCCCGACTGGCAGGCCATGGCGCGCGAGATGCAGCGCGTGACCCGCCCCGGCGGCCTTGTCGTTGTGAGCTACACGGTGTGGCTCGGACCGTTCGGCGGCCACGAGACCGGCGTGTGGCCGCATTACGTCGGCGGGGAGTTTGCGCGGCGCAGGTACACGAGGGTCCACGGGCACGAGCCGAAGAACCGCTTCGGCGAAACCCTCTTCGCCGTCTCCGCCGCCGAGGGCCTGCGCTGGGCCGAGTCCACCGGCCAGCTTGCCTTCGCGTTTCCCCGCTACCACCCGTGGTGGGCGTGGTGGCTCACTCGCGTGCCGCTGCTTCGGGAGTTCGCCGTTTCCAACCTTGTGCTTGTGTTGAGGAAGGGTTAGCCCAAGGGGTTGAACAACAAAATGCCCGCCTCACGGCGGGCATCCTGCAAAATTAACAACAGATCTTGTCTGAAGTTTTCCGCTACTAAAGCTACATGACTAAATCTGCTCTAGTCAAGCATTTTCAGCAGCTCCTGACACGAAACCACTACGCCTGGCCGGTGGACTCCAGCCACTCGCGGGTCGCCTTGTTGGCGGCCTTCACGCGGTCGCCCAGGCGGCCGAGCTCCTCGAAGATCTCCTTCGGCACACGCGCGCCGAGCTCCTCGAAGTACTCGTGAGCCTCCTCGACGTCGTTCTTCCACAGGTCAGGACCTGCGTAGAGGGCCTCCTGCACATCCTCGAACGGGATGTCCAGGCCGGTGAGGTCGATGTCCTCTGCACGAGCGGTCAGGCCAGCGACGGTCTCGTTGCCGCCAACGCGGCCTTCGATGCGGTCCACGATCCACTTGAGCACGCGGGAGTTGTCGCCGAAGCCCGGCCAGAGGAAGCGGCCGTCATCACCACGGCGGAACCAGTTGACCAGGAACACGGCCGGCATGCGGTCGCCGCCCTTGGCGCCCATGTCGATCCAGTGCTGCAGGTAGTCGCCCACGTTGTAGCCAATGAACGGCAGCATCGCCATCGGGTCGTGGCGCAGGGAGCCAACCTTGGCCTCAGCAGATGCTGCGGTCTGGCCGGAGGAGAGCATCGCACCGATCAGGGTGCCATGGTTCCAGTTGTGTGCCTGGGTAACCAGCGGGACGGTGTCCGGGCGGCGGCCGCCGAACAGGATCGCGTCAATCTTCACACCAGCCGGGTCGTTGTACTCCGGTGCAGCGGTCGGGCACTGCTCAATTGCCACGCAGTAGCGGGAGTTCGGGTGCGCGGCCTTGCGCTCATCATCCGGCGTCCAGTCGTTGCCGCGCCAGTCAATGAGGTGCTCCGGTGCGTCGCCGTCCATGCCTTCCCACCACACGTCACCGTCATCAGTCAGGGCGACGTTGGTGAACAGGGTGTTGCCCGGCTCCATGGTGCGCATGGCGATCGGGTTGGAAGCGTAGTTGGTGCCCGGCGCGACGCCGAAGAAACCGTTCTCCGGGTTGACGGCGTACAGGCCGTCCTCACGCAGGTGCAGCCACGCAATGTCATCGCCGACAACCTCGGCCTTCCAGCCTTCCAAGGTTGGGGTGATCATGGCCAGGTTGGTCTTGCCACATGCGGACGGGAATGCGCCGGTGACGTGGTAAACCTTGCCCTCTGGGGAGGTCAGCTTCAGGATGAGCATGTGCTCCGCCATCCAGCCTTCTTCCTTGCCCATGACGGATGCGATACGCAGCGCGTAGCACTTCTTAGCCAAAATGGCGTTGCCGCCGTAGCCGGAGCCGTAGGACCAGATCTCCTTGGTTTCCGGGAACTGGGAGATGTACTTGGTCTCGTTGCACGGCCAAGCAACGTCTTCCTCGCCCGGCTCCAGCGGTGCGCCCACGGAGTGCAGGCAGGGCACGAAGTTGTCGCCCTGGATCTTGTCCAGTGCCTCGGTGCCCATGCGGGTCATGATGCGCATAGACATCACCACGTAGGCAGAGTCAGTCAGCTGCACGCCCAGCTTCGGGTCCGGGTCCGTGATCGGACCCATGCAGAACGGCACGACGTACATCGTGCGGCCCTTCATGGAGCCCTTGAAGTGCTCAAGCATCTCTTCCTTGAGCGCTTCCGGCTTCATCCAGTTGTTGGTTGGGCCCGCGCCTTCCTGCTTCTCGGTGGAGATGAAGGTGCGGGATTCCACACGTGCCACGTCGGACGGGTTGGAGCGAGCGAGGAAGGAATTTGGTCGCTTTTCCTCGTTCAGTTTGATCAGCGTGCCTTTTTCAACCAGCTCGGCGGCGAGGCGGTCCCATTCTTCCTGGGAGCCATCCGCGAACACCACGCGGTCTGGGTTGAACAGTTCCACTGCGTCGTTGATCCAGGCGATCAGTGCCTGGTTGTCCGTAGGTTGCGTGCCTTCCAATCGCTGCACTGCAGTCATGGTTACTCCTTGGCCTTAGTAAGTACAGTCCCTACCTCCCAACACTACAGAGCTTTTGCTTATAGACGCAGACTTTTTCTCTCCCGGCGCGCTTACTTGCACCGATGCACGTCATGTGGACAATTGAGGCAATGAATAAAGAGGCACAAAACATTTCCGAGCTGCCCTCCGGCAGGCCGATGCAAACCCAGTTTGATACCGGGTTGGATTACCCCCGTTTGGGTTCCGTGACGTTTCGCCGCGGCACGCTGACGGATAACCAAGAGGCGTTGTTTGAACAGCACTGGCCGCGGCTGGGCCGCATTTTGGCTGATGAGCTGATTGATGTAGACGCCTGGTTTGGCCGCTCCGGCCACCCCACGGTTGTGGAGATCGGCTCCGGCACCGGCACGTCTACCGCGGCGATGGCGCCGCTGGAGGCGGACACCAACGTTATTGCGGTTGAGCTCTACAAGCCGGGTTTGGCCAAGCTCTTGGGCTCGGTTGTGCGTGGTGAGATTGACAACATTCGCATGGTGCGTGGGGACGGCGTTGAGGTGCTTGCCCGCATGATCGCCCCGGAGTCTTTGGACGGCGTGCGTATTTTCTTCCCGGATCCGTGGCCGAAGGCGCGTCACCACAAGCGTCGGATTATTCAGTCGGGGACGTTGAATTTGATAGCTAGCCGTCTTAAAGCAGGAGGCGTGCTGCACGTAGCTACTGACCACGCGGATTACGCGGAGTGGATCGATGAGCTGGTGAACGTGGAGCCGAGCCTGGAGTACAAGGGCTGGCCGTGGGCGGATGCCCCGCTGTTGACGGATCGCCAGGTGATCACCAAGTTTGAGGGCAAGGGCCTGGACAAGGATCATGTGATCCGCGAGTACCTCTGGCAAAAGCGCGATGAGCGCGAAGAGAAGACTGGGGAGAAGTAACCCTAAATGGACCTGCACGACAAAATCCACCCGTACACCCCAGGCGCAGCACCCGGCCCGGCCAGCTACCTGTTGGTGTGGGACGCACCGAACCTAGACATGGGCTTGGGCGCAATCCTGGGTGGCCGCCCAACAGCGTCGCACCGCCCGCGTTTTGACGCTGTTGGTCGTTGGCTGGTTGGTGAGGCCACGCGCCTTGGCGCAGAGCCTGAGGCGACCTTGTTTACCAACGTCTCTCCCGCAAGTGCGGATTCGGTCCGCCCCTGGGTTGAGGCGCTGCGCAACGTGGGTTTTGCCGTGTTTGCCAAGCCGAAGGACGGCGAGGATTCTGATGTGGACCAGGACATGCTGGATCACATTCAACGTCGTGTAGATGAAGGCGTGCTGCGTGGCCTAGTGGTGGCGTCGGCAGACGGCCAGAACTTCCAGGAAGAGATCGAGCGGCTCGCGCAGACCATCCCGGTGACCGTGATCGGGTTCCACGAACACGCTGCGTGGGCGGTCAACTCCGAGCACCTGAAGTTTGTGGATTTGGAAGACATCCCGGGTGTGTTCCGTGAGCCGCTGCCGCGCGTGAACCTGGACAACCTGCCGGTTGGTGGCGCGTGGCTGCAGCCGTTCAGGCCGCTGGCGGCGCTGCTTACCGGCCATGGTGCTTCGGGGGCCGGGCAGTGAATGACGGCATGAGTAACGGTGCATTCGCCCAGTGGGGGCGCGTTGCGTATCGCGGTCGGCGCATCATCCCGGTGATTCTGATCGCGCTGATTGCGTTAGGGCACCTCCTGTTTGGTGCTCATTTGGGCGACCGCCTCTCCCAGGAGGGTTGGGAAGATCCGCGGGCGGATTCCACTACTGCTGCGGTGATTGAGCAGGAGACGTTTGGCCGCGACAATTCCGGCGACGTGATTGTGCTTGTCAGTGCTGCCGATGTGAATGACCCAGCGGTGTTCAATTCGGCGAATGAGCAGATCAGCGCACTGAAGGACCGTCCTGAGGTTGCTGGTATTCGCAGCTACTTCGCCACCCCGAATGCGGCGTTGATGACGCCGGATGGGACGAAAGCGTTTGCGTCGATTGGCCTAAGTGGCGACGGTGAGCAGACGCTGAAGGATTTCCGCTCCCTGTTGCCCGAGCTTGAGGCCATCGAGATCCCCGGCGCCGAGGTACAGATTGCCGGTGCAACCGCCGTTGCAGACGCCTTGGATAAGGGCATGGCCAACGACATCGCGCGTGCAGAAAAAGTTGGCCTGGTTTTCGTGGCGATCATTCTGCTGTTCGTCTTCGGCGGCGTGATCGCGGCGGCGATGCCGCTGATTGTGGGCATTTTGTCCATCATCGGATCCCTGTCACTGTTGGCCGTGCTTGCACAGTTCCAGCAGGTCAACATCTTCTCCCAGTCCATTATCACGCTGCTGGGCCTGGGCCTGGCCATTGATTACGGCCTGTTTATGGTCTCCCGCTTCCGCGAGGAGCTGGATAAGGGACGCACCACCGAAGAAGCCGTGATTGAAACCACCGCCACGGCTGGCAAGACGGTGTTTTTCTCCGCGCTGATGGTGGGTGTGGCGTTGTCGGGTCTGTTCATGTTCCCGCAAGCGTTTTTGAAATCCGTGGCATACGGCGCGATTAGCGCGGTGCTGCTCGCCGCGATCATTTCCGTGACGGTGCTGCCTGCCATGTTCGGCATGCTGGGGCCGAAGATTGATAAGTGGGCGGTGCGTCGCAACAACACCAAACCGCATCGCTTGTGGACGTCTATGCCGTCTTGGGCCATGCGCCACGCCAAATCCACCACGACCGGTGTCACGGCGCTGTTGCTGTTGATCACGGTGCCGATTGTCACCATCACGTTCGGCGGCATCAATGAGTCCTACCTGCCGCCGCAGCAGGAGACCCGCCAAGCGCAGGACGCGTTCAACGAGGCCTTCCCGGCGTACCGCACCGACCCGGTCAAGCTGGTGATCTCCGGTGCGGACAACCAGCAGCTGGGCGCGATCATGCAGCAGGCTCGCCAGGTTGAGGGCTTTGCCACCCCGCTGGCACCTTCGCGCCCGACGACGGACGGCGTGAACGTACTTTCCGCTCCCCTGGCAGACCGCAACGGCGGCCAAGAGGTCATCGACCAGCTGCGCGCCATTGACACCCCGGAGGGCGTAGACGTCTACATTGCGGGTACCCCGGCCATGGAGGTCGAATCCATCGAGGCGCTGCTGGAACGCCTGCCGTGGATGGCGCTCTACATGATCCTGGCCACGTTCCTGTTGATGGCTATCGTGTTCCGTTCAATGATCCTGCCGGCGAAGGCCGTGATCATGAACGTGCTCGGCATCGGCGCAACGCTTGGCTTCCTCACCCTGGTCTTTGTCCAAGGCGTGGGCTCCGGCCTGCTCAACTTCACACCCGGCCCGCTGATGAGCCCGGTGCTGGTGCTGATCATCTCCATCCTCTACGGCCTATCCACGGACTATGAGGTGTTCTTGGTCTCCCGCATGGTGGAGGCACGCCACAAGGGAGCAGATACGGACACGGCAATTAAGGACGGCACCGCCCATACCGGCGGCATCATCACCGCAGCAGCCGCCATCATGATCGTGGTTGCCGCGGCTTTTGCGGCCAGCGACATCGTGATGATGAAGTACATCGCCTACGGCATGATCTTCTCGCTGGCGCTCGACGCCACGATCATCCGCCTGCTGCTTGTACCCGCGGTGATGCATTTGCTTGGAGAGGACAATTGGTGGATGTTCGGCAAAGCGTCGGCAAGCAAAAGCTCCCGCCCGGAGGGCGAAATCCCGATTGAGGAGACGGTGGTGGACACGCAGCCCTACCGCAGCGGGGTGAGCGTGGATGAAGATTCCCAGCTCGTGCCGTTTTCGCAGCTGATGCGCGATCTGCAAGAGCGTGAACGTTAAAACCTGGCTGCGCTGGCTCGCACCACTTGCGGTGTTGGTGCTGGTCCTGGTGGTGTTCCGGGACCGGATGCCGTTTCTGGGCCAGGCGTGGGAGCTGGCCCGGCACGCGGACACCGGGTTTTTGTTTGGCGCGGCGCTGAGCGCGAACCTGGCCATGTTTGCCATGTCTGCGGTCATGCAGATCCTGGTCAACGTAGACCGGCGCGTGGCCAACCCGGTGAACACCAACGCGATTGTGTACGCCTCGAATGCCTGGTCAACCTCGGTGCCGGGCGGGCCGGCGATCTCTGCGTGGCTGACGTATCGGGTGCATCGCTCCTGGGGTGCCTCGACTGGCGTGTGCGGCTGGTTTTTCGTGGTTTCGGGCGCGCTGAGCACCGTGTGGATGGCACTGATTGGCGTGGCTGCGGTGGTGTTTCTCGGCGCGGAGCTCTCGCCTGCCACGCTCGGCTTGAGCCTCGGCGGCGCGGTGGCCATCATGGCGGCGGTGTTCTGGGGGATCATGCACCCCGCGGCGCTGAAACGCTGGACGCCGACGCGCGTACACACGTTGATTGACCAGGTTGCGGCGATTCGCATCTCCCCCGGCTCTTTCGCACTCGCTGCGCTGTTTTCTCTGCTCAATCGGCTTTTGGACGTACTGACGCTCCTCCTCTGCGCCGCCGCCGTCACCGATTCACGCCTCAGCGTCTCCGCGATCTGCCTGGCGTTCATTATGACGAAACTCGCCGGCGCCGCCCAGATCACCCCAGGTGGAGTAGGCACCGTCGAGCCCGTTGCGGTTGCCATGCTGGTGGCCGGGGGCTTTTCGCTTAGCGACGCCACCGCCACCACCCTCATCTACCGCCTCATCTCATTCGCACTGATCACAGCCTTCGGCTGGGTGGTATATGCCACGACCTACGCGCGGATGGGGCTAGGCTTACGGTCATGAAGAACGCCTCCGTCAAGACCCCCACCGCTATTGCCGCTGACTACGTAGCCATCGCAGTCTTCGCGTTGGCAGCACGTGCCGCGCATCAGTCTGAAACCATGCCGTTTAACTTCACCGGCTGGCTATCCACCCTCTGGCCCTTCGCGCTTGGCGTGACGCTGGGCTGGCTGATTGTGCGCGACAACAAGGGCGGCGCCATCTGGGGCATCACCGTGATCACCGGACTGGCAATCTGGGGGATTCGCAACCAGGCGATCCCGCACTGGTCGTTTATCATCGTGGCCACCATCATGTCGGCGCTGCTGATGTTGGGGTGGCGCTTTGTGGCGTCGAAAGTCAAGCCCTAGGGGTTAGAACGAAGAACCCCAGTTGTACAGCGGGTTGCCGGATGCCAAGCCGTTGAAGAACCAAACGAGGCCGTTGATCAGGTCACCGAGGATATCTACAGCGCTGGAAAGCATATGAAAACCTTTCTTACTGGGTTTCTCCAGTTGTTACAGGGGCGAAATTGTGTGCTTCTTAGGCAGGTCGAACTCCTGCTTGGTTGCCAGTTGGCGCAGGGCACGCCGCAAAGCAAGGCGAGTCTCAGACGGCTCGATCATTGAATCGATGAAACCACGCTCAGCGGCAACATACGGAGAGGTCATGTTCTCGTCGTAGAAGTCCATGAACATCTTCTTCATTGCCTCGCGCTGCTCCGGGTCCTCAATCGCATTGAGTTGCTTGCCCTGCAATGTAATCGCTGCAGCGGCCGCGCCCATTACAGCGATCTGCGCCGTCGGCCACGCCAGGTTCAAATCGCCCGACAGGTTCTTCGAGCCCATCACCGCATACGCGCCGCCGTAGGCCTTGCGCACAATCAGCGTCACCTTCGGCACGGTTGCCTCCACACCAGCGAACGCGAACTTCGCGCCGCGGTGAATCAGGCCTTGACGCTCCTGCTCCACGCCCGGCATGTAGCCAGGCGTATCAACGACGTAAACGATGGGGATGTTGTAGGCGTCGCACGTACGGATAAAACGCGCGCCCTTATCGGCGGCATCCGCGTCGATACACCCCGCGAGGTACATCGGGTTGTTGGCTACGAAGCCGACGGGTTTGCCGTCAATACGCCCGAAGGCACAAATGAGGTTCTCTGCGTAGTTGGATTGGATTTCAACGAGCTCTTCATCATCACCAAGCTGGACCAGAAGGTCCATCATGTCGTAGCCAGCGTTGGTGTCATCCGGCAAAAACTCGTTCAGGTGCGCATCATCCAGCTCATCGTCCGCGGGCGCCGGGAAGGTTGGCACCGCATCAAACGCGGAAGTAGGCAGGTGATCTAGCAGGTCACGCACGAAATCGAAGGCCTCTTCCTCCGAATCCACAACGGCAGAAATGTTGCCGGCCTGCTCCTGCTGGCGCGCGCCACCCAGCTCAGCGGACGTGATGTCCTCACCAGTAACCTCACGGATCACGTTCGGGCCGGTGACGTACATCTCCGTCTGCCCATCCACCGCAATGACAAAGTCCGTGGTCACCGGCGCGTACACCGCGCCACCAGCGGACTTGCCCAGCATGATGGAAATCTGCGGGCAACGACCTGACAGCGGCAGCTGACGGCGCGCAATCTCCGAATACATGGCCAGAGACGTCACCGCGTCCTGAATACGCGCGCCACCAGAATCCTGGATGCCAATCACCGGGCAGCCGATCTTGATGGCAAACTCCATCACCTCGACCACCTTGCGGCCAAAGGTCACGCCGACGGAACCGCCGTAGACGGTCTTGTCGTGGGCGTAGATGGCTACCGGGCGGCCGTCGATACGCCCGTAGCCCGTCACCACACCGTCGGAGTACACGGCGTTTTCATCGCCCGGGGTGCGCGCAAGGGCGCCGATTTCTACAAAGGAGCCCTCATCTAACAGCGCCGCAATGCGCTGGCGCGGCGTGGTAATCCCAGCATCATCGCGCTTCTTGCGGGAGCGCTCAGAGCCCGGGTCCTGCGCCTTGTCTAGGCGCTCGCGCAAATCGGCGAGTTTTTCAGCGGTTGTCATCGCTTGCCTTCGATCCAATCGTTCATGTGCTTGCCAACGATGCCTACCGCTGGCTCATCCACTACCGCTAGATGGTCACCCGGCAAGTGCACGATGGTCAAATCCTGGACGATTTTGCCCCAGCCGCCGTCCTCATCAATGTGGGCGTAATTGGGCTCCAACCGGATCGCACCGTCATGCATCCGTTCCGCACGGAACAACAGCACCGGCACTGTCACATCCGCCCAGCGGGTGAAGTCGAGGTGGTTCAGGATCTGGTTATCCACAAATGACGCCCGCTGGTGTTCCAACACACCGGAGGCCAGACCGTGCTCGGAAGCGTCCGTGTTGGTGAGGAACTCCCGCAGCATCTCCATCAGCGCCTCTTCGCCTGCGGTCTCCAGCAGCTCATACGGCACCTCGAAGTCCAGGCCGTAGGTCTCCTTGGCAAACTCGGCGTAGCGGCCCCAACGCGCCTTGGTTTCCTCCATCGTGCGCGGGATCGGCACCGACGGTTGCGTGGTGTCCAGCAGCGCAATGAAATCAATGCGCTCGTTGCCCAGCTGGTGTGCAACCTCGTACGCCAACGCGCCGCCGAAGGACCAGCCGGCCAGGATCACCTTCCGCTCACCCGCGATGCGCTCGATGTCACGCACGTACTCTGCCGCGCGCTCTTCGAGCGATCCTTCTCTGCGCTCAACGCCATACACCGGCACGTCATCGCCCAAGCGTCGCGAAAGCGGCGCATACACGGAGCTCGAACCACCGGCCGGGTGGAACACAAACACCGGAGACTTATCCGGCGAACCGTCACGGAAGACGCGGATGTTGCCATCCACTGGGGTCTCAAGCCCCTCACGCACCTTGTTGGCCAACGGCTCCAGAGTCTCCGCGTCCAGTACATCCTGGGTGCTGACCTCAATGCCGGAACGCTCCGTCAGGTGCGCGGCAATCTCTGCTGCCTGCTCGTCGGTGATCTGCGGCAGCGGGCTGGTCACACCAGCTGCGGCCGCACCCGCGTACTTCGCCCAAGTGCCAAACACCATGCGTTCCGACGCATCACGCGGCGCCACACCAACGCCAGCAGCGCCAGCACCGCCAGCAGCTGGTTTCTCTGCGTCCGGTTTCTCTGCGGCAGCCTCAGCTGGCGCAGGCTCAGCATCAGCCTCAGGTGCCTCCGCCCTACCAGCAACGGCGTCCTCGACCATGGTGATGACGTCGGCCACAGAAGCGTCGCGAAGCGCCTGCACCTGCAGCGGAGGAATCTGGAAGTCATTCTCAATGCGGTTCTTAATGCGCATGCCCATGAGCGAATCCAGGCCAAGGTCAATCAGCGGCAGCTCATCCGGCAGGTCCTCTGCCTCAAAGCCCATGGAGTCAGACACGATGGCGCGCAGGCGCTCCTCCACCGTCTCCTCTGCCGGGTTCCAGCGGAACGCCTCGATGCCGTCGGCGTCATCGGAGCCAGCGACGGAGGCGGAAAGGGCGTCTGCGTCAGAAGCCGTGACCTCGGTCACACCGGCCAGCGGTGCCGCGCCCGTGCCCAGGGTGGTGGCAAAACCTTCCGCGATCAGCGTGTCACCGTCGTACACGCGGATGCTCGCACCGCCAAGGGTGGTGGTGACCATGGTGGTCACCTCTCCGTCCGCAGGCAGGTAGCCATGCTCCTCGGTGGCAACCACGCGCGAGCCCGGCAGCACCTCCGCCGCAGCGGACTCGATGAGCTGGTACGGGCTGAACACCGAATCCGCAGGCGCAGAGAACGCCGTCACACCATTCGGCAGCTTCACGGAAGCCGCGCCCGACTGCGGACGCGACGTAGTCCACAGGTGGTTGCGCTGGAAGGTGGTCCGCGGGGCGTCGATACGCTTGCCCTCACCGTAGAAACCAGTGAAGTCGACCTTCTGGCCCTGCACGTACAGCTTGGCGGCGAGATCCAGGAGGGTCTCGGCCTCATCAAGCTTGCGCTTGGTGGTAAACAGCAGCTGCGCATCCGGCTTGCCCGCGGCAAACGCGGTGTTCATCATGCCCATCAACGCAACCGGGTTCGGGGTGATCTCCACCAGCGTGGAATGCCCTGCATCAAACGCCGCCTGGGTGGCGTCCTGGAAGTACACCGGCTGGCGCGTCATGCGCAGGAAGTACTCATCCGTGTGTACCACAGATCCAACCGGGTAGGTCACCCCCTGGTCCACGGAGGAAAACAGCGGCACCGTGATCGGGCGGGCGTGAATGCCAGCAATCTGGCCGGCGAGATCACCCATGATGGAATCCAACATGGAGGTGTGTCCCGCGCCGCGCACGTTGAGCTTGCGGGCGAACTTCTCCTCAGCCGTGAGCTTCTCCACCAGGGCGTCGACGGCCTTGCTGGGCCCACCAACCGTGGTCATGCCCGGGCCCGCGTAGACGGCGGGCTCTACGCCCTCGATGTCGACGAGCTGGTCCGCGGCCAGCTCCACCACAGCCATCGCGCCTTCCTGATCAGTGCCGGCGATCAGGGCTTCGCCCTCACCCATCAGGCGGGCACGCTGGCAGGCAATCATCATCGCATCCGTATCAGTGATGCCACCTGCGGCATAGGCAGCGGCGATCTCGCCCATGGACATGCCCATCACGCCAGCGGGTCGGATCCCCATGCTTGCCAGCAGGTCCGTCTGGGCGATCTGGATGGCGGTGATGGTGACTTGGCCGGTTTGGGTGTCGTACGTCTGTGCGTCGTTATCAATCAGCTCGATCATGGACCAGCCGGATTCGAACTTCACCACCTCATCCAGCTCACGCATGCGGGTGGCAAACAGCTCGCTGGCCTCCATCAAACGCTTCGCCATCTTGCGGTGCTGCGAGCCAAAACCGGAGTACACAAACACCGGCCCCAGTGCTTCCGGGGAATCCGCAACGGCGATACCTGCGCCCTTGCCCTCAGCAATCAGGCGCAGGCGGCTGACCGCCTCATCCACCGTGCTAGCGGTAACCACTGCGGAGGAACGGCCGTGGTTGCGCTTGGCCAACGAACGCGCGACCGGAATCAGATCACTGTCCGGGCGGCCTTCCAAGAAATCAGCCAGCGTTGCTGCTGCAGCCTTCCTGCGGCTCGGCAGCATGCCGGACACCGGCAACGCGGCCACGTCTAGGCCAGCAAAGCCGGTGCTTGCAGTACCGGAAGCACCGGAAGCACCAGAAACAGCCGCATCGTCCTCGTAGTCCGCCGGATCAAAATCCGTGACCACCACGTGCGCGTTGGTGCCGCCGAAGCCAAAGCCGGAGACGCCAGCAACCCTGCGCCCGGAGTAGTAGGGCCACTCGCGCGGATCAGCCACCACCTCAATGTGCTCAGCGTCAAAGTCTACGTAACGGTTCGGGCCGTTGAAGTTCGCGGTTGCCGGAATCGTGTCGTGCTTAAACGCCTCTAGCACCTTGATCAGCGCCACCACACCCGCAGCGGATTCGGAGTGGCCGATGTTGGACTTAGCGGAGCCCAACAGCACGGGGTTGGCCGGCGTGCGGTCGCGGCCCAAAACGCGGCCCAAAGCCGTGGCCTCAATCGGGTCACCCAGGATGGTGCCGGTGCCGTGGGCCTCAACAAGGTCCACGTCGGCCGGGTCAATGTCCGCGTCCAGGTAGGCGCGCTCCAGCACGTCCACCTGCGCATCCGGGTTCGGCGCGGTCAGGCCGTTGGAGTGGCCGTCCGAGTTGGTGGCGGAGCCCTTGATCACGGCGATGATATTGTCACCGTCCGCAATCGCATCCGCCACGCGCTTGAGCACCACAAAACCTGCGGCCTCGGAGCGCACGATGCCGTCCGCGTCATCAGAAAACGCCTTGATGGTACCGGTCGGCGAAATCACGCCAAGCTCAGAGAACATCAACGACGCAAACGGGTTGGCCAGCACGTTCACGCCACCAGCCAGCGCCACGTCACACTCGTGCTCACGCAGCGCGCGCACCGCGTGGTGGGTAGACACCAGCGAAGACGAGCACGCGGTGTCCACGTTCATGCTGGGCCCACGGAAGTCGAACGCGTAGGAAATACGGTTCGGGATAATCGAACTAGATGCGCCGGTCAGCGCATAGGGGTGCGCCTGCGCCGGGTCCGCACCCATCAACATCCCGTAATCATTCGCGCTAGAACCCACGAACACACCGACCGGCGTGCCGCGCAGGCTGTCGGCCGGAATGTGCGCATCCTCCAGCGCCTCCCAAGCTGTTTCCAGCATGATGCGCTGCTGCGGGTCCATGTGCTGCGCCTCCAGCGGCGACAGCCCAAAGAACTCGTTGTCAAAGCTGGCGATGTCGTCCAAGTACCCGCCGTCGGTGGATTCCTCCGCCATCTTGGTTTTCAGGTACGCATCGCCCGAGTACTCGCTCCAGCGCCCGGGGGGCAGTGGGGAGGTGCTCACGCGACCGTCGATAAGCAACTGCCAAAACTCGCTCGTGTTGGCAGCGCCCGGGAATCGGCCGGCCGCACCCACAATCGCAATGTCGCGCTCCGCGGGGGAGCTTATGTTTGCTTGCTTGCGCCCACGTGACGCCCTTTCCGGCACCACCGTCAACGCACGCGCAAGCTCCGCGATCGTGGGGTATTGGTACGCAATCGTCGGGTCCAGGCGGCGGCCTAGGAGGGTCTCCAGCTCACCGGACAAGATGACAGCGTCCCGAGACGAAAGTCCGTAGGACTCAAGCGGCTTGACGGGGTCAACGGTATCCTCCCCCGTTGTTTTCTTTACCCACTGCTCGAGCCATTGGATCAATTCGTGTTCAGTCATACACACAGACCTTATTACCGCTCCATGAATTTCTTAGCGTTTACGCGGCGAGCGATCTTGCCAGAGGAGGAACGCGCAATGCCATTCGGGGGGTAGAACTCAATAACAGACGGCGCAATACCGTGCTTAGTGGTCACCGCGAGACGGATCGCATCCTCTGCGGCAGCGTCGCCATCCTCGGAAGCCGTGTCAGCGCGCTCTACCAAAAGGATCAGACGCTCCACGTCCTCACCCGGCACGGCGAACGCCGCGACGGAATCCGGACGCACGTGCTCGCTGGCCTCCTGCACGGTGGCCTCAATGTCCTGCGGGTAGTGGTTACGGCCAGCCACAACCACCAGGTCCTTCACGCGGCCAGTGATGTAGAGGTGTCCGTTCAGGAGCACGCCCAGGTCACCGGTGTTGAGCCAGCCGTCCTTCGGCAGGTTCTCCTGCAGCGTCTCACCGATGGTGTTGCGGAAGGTCTCCGCGGTTTCCTCATCACGGTCCTGGTAGCCCTTGGCCACGTTCGCGCCGTGGATCCAGATCTCGCCCACGTTGCCTTCCGTCAGCTCATTGCGGCTCTCCGTGTCCACAATGGCGAACTTCATCAGCGGCACCGGCTGGCCGTTGGACGCGAACGGCACGCCGTCTGCGGACTCCTCCGCACGGCCCTGCGCAAGCGCCTCACGATCGAAGTAGGTGAACTTCGGACGCTCATCCGTCTGCGGGGTGGACACCATCAAGGTGGCCTCCGCCAGACCGTAGGAAGGACGCAGCGCCTTGCGTTCCAGGCCCTTCGGGGTGAAGGTGTCCAAGAAGGCATCAACGCTGGTCTTGGTCACCGGCTCAGAGCCACAGATCACAGCCTCAACCTGGGAGAGGTCATAATCCTTCTCACCCGCGTAGCGGGCCGCAAGTTCAAGGGCGAAGTTCGGTGCCACCGTGTAGATGTGCATGTCTTCCGGATCCTCGGCACGGCGGTCCAGGCGGTCCATCCAACGCTCCGGGCGCTGGATGAAATCGCGCGGGCTGAAGATCTCAAACTCATCGCCCAACACCATGGCCAGCGTTGCCAGGATAATGCCCATGTCATGGTGCATTGGCAGCCAGGACACAATGCGCATCGGCTCCTTGATCTGCGCCGCGGTGTAGATCTGGATGACGTTGGTGACAATGGACTCATTGGTCAGCATCACGCCCGCCGGGTTCCTGGTGGAGCCAGAGGTGTACTGCAGAAACGCCGTGTTGTGTGCGGTGTCCAGTGCGGTAGCCGGGTCTACTGCCGGCGGTTGGAAGGACTCAGCGAGCGTATCCGGCAACGCATCCACAGTGATCACGCGTGGGCGCTCAGCGGCCGGCAGCACGGAGAAGTACTCACGCACCGCAGGCCCTCCCTGCTTGTTGGTCAGCACCGTCTGCGCGTGCGAGTCATGCAGCACGGCCTTTAAGTGGTGCTCATGGCCCGGCTCATTCGGGTCATACAGCGGGATCGGCACCTGACCGGCGTAGAGCACGCCCATGAACGCGAAAATGTACTCCGGCGAGTTGCTTGCCAGGATGGCCACGCGGTCCCCCGGCTGACCCACCTGCATCAGACGGGCAGCAACTGCCTTGATGCGCGTGTTGGCCTCGCGGCGAGTGTAGGCAACATCCTCACCATCAGGGTTTTGCGAGTAGTCCCAGAAGCGAACGTTGACGTTATCTTTTTCGCCTGCTTGGTACAGCATTTCGGTCATGGCTGGCAGCGTGAATCCCGGCGGGATGCTCACCTGGCCCTTGTCATCGAGGAAGCGTTGGATGATGCTGCTGATATCCATAGGACTCCTTAAACGCGAGATAGTTTTGTACTACAAAGTATCTATCGTAGACGTCGCCCACGCGAGCGTCCACTGCGGCACGGTTGTACCCGGAATTACATCCGGATTGGACGCATAAAGCGCATGGTTACCGTTTGCAAGCAATAAATCGGCCGCACGGTCAATCGCGTTACCCACAGCGAACGGTGCGTCACACACCGTGTCGTTCGGCGCGCAGATCTCAAACGCCCTGTCCGCAACCTCACCAAACTTGCCCTCACGTGGACCCGTCATGGTTGCACCCGGCGTAGCCAGGTTCACCACAGCCTGCAGCGGCTGCATCGTAATTTCCGCACCCTGACCAGCAAGATCCACGCCAGGGTTCACACCCACGCCATTCTCACGACGCCCATCCGCAATCATCACCGCGCCCAGCAGACGCTCCGGCTCAATCGCGCCGGTACGCGTACCAATGGCATCCGCGGCATCGCCCACAATCACCGCGCCCTGCGAGAAGCCCGCGATGATGAACTTGGTGCTCGGGCACTGCTCCGCCACAAAGCTCAGCTCACCGTTTAGCTTGGCCAGGCCTTCCGCGCGGGACTCGTCATAGGTCATCTCCCGGCGCCCATGGTCCGTCTGAATGTTCCTAAACTGCGCCGTGTACGGCACGGTGAACACACGGACATGCCCAATGTCGTAGTGTTCCTGCAGCGGCTGCGTAATAGACAGCATGAAGCTCGCCGGGTTCGCCTGCGGATTAAACGGGTCATCATCGGCCGAGGACTCCCAGGTCCCCGGCACGGAAACAAACTCCACCGCTGGGCACCACTCGGGCTCAGGCGGTGCGGCCTGCGTCGTCTCACCAGGGTCGGTATCAGGGCCTTCGCTTGGCGACGGCACATCCCCCGGCTTCTGCCACTGGAAAATTCCAAGGGCAATCACCGCCAGCACAACAAGGACGGCGGCAACAGTAAACACATTGCGCGATTTGCGCATGGGCGCTCCTAGCAGAGGTTGGCGCGAGCGGCGTCCACAATCAGCTGGCCAAGCGCATCCGGAGCCATATCCGTACGTCGCTGCTCAACCAGCTGGCCGGCCACCGCGTCGCGAGTGATCAAATCATCCGCGCACACATTAAGCCCCGTAGCTGTGAGTTGATCCTCAACTCCCGCAACGTTCAGCCCGTTTTCGCTTAAGTAATCCAGGTAAGCCTGCTCCTCCGCAGAGAAGTGGCTCGCCTGCTGCGGCAAAGACTCAATAGCGCTTGCAGGCTTATCAACAGGCCCCGCCGACTGCGCCGGCGCCGGATTCCCAGCACTAGCGCTCGGGCTCGTCGCAGTAGCCGTGCCCGTGGCAGTGTCCGTTGCAGACGTTGCAGCGCTAGTTGCGGACGCGGTTGGGGTCGCGGGTGCGTCAGTTTTCGACACCGTCGCCGAGCCGCCGCAGGCGGCCAGCGGGAGGGCGAGGATGAGGGTACACGTGAGCGTCGTTAAGCGAAAAGCTCTCATCGCTTCCTCGCAATCACCACACCGTTGACCTGATCCAGCGAACCGTGCTGGAAATCAATGGTCAAGCCGCCAGCCGGGATGTCCTTCATATCCGAAGTCGGCCAGCCCAGCTCACCCTGCTCGTAGCCGCGCTTGCCCCACTCGTTGAAAATATCACCGTAGAAGATGGCATGTGCGCCAGACTCCGGGCTCCAGTAAATGTTGCCCTTCTCAAACTGCTGGAAGAAACCACCCTTGATGGCAATCTCATTGCCAGTTGGGAAACCAAGCGCGCTGGTAGCAGCACCCATCTCGCCGTACTTCTCGCCGATCTTGCCAAAGACCAGGAAGTTCTTGCCATCCGGGTTGCGGGTCAGGAAACCGCCCTGGAACTTCTGCACGTAGCCTTCGCCAACCTTGGTTGCCTCGGCCACCGGGTAGCCCAAGGTAGAAGTCTCATAGCCCTTCTCACCCCAAGCCTTGAACATGTCACCAGGGATTGCGTACGCGCCAGTCTCGGCCGTCCAGTAGATCGAACCGTTCTGGAAGTGCACGAAGCGGCCCTTGCCGTCCGGCGCCTTCAGCTCACCCGTGGTTGGGAAGCCCAACCAGCCCGTGGCGCCGCCCAGGCCGTTGTACTTCGCCAAAATCGCGCCGAACAACGCATGCGCACCAGTCTCTGGCGACCAGAACGCCGTACCACCACGGAAGTCCTGCGCACGACCATGCTCCGCCACCACGTACTCATCATTCACACAGTTACCGATGACACCGGACTGGGTCGCCTCAGCAATCGCACCAATCGGCGCACACTGCGCACCGCGATCACCCTCCGGCAAGTTCAACGCATTCGCAATGTACGGCCACGCCTGCGCCATCTCGAACTGCCAGTACTCCCACGAGTGCACACCCGACGGACGGAACTTCACGACCGGCTTGACGTTGGTGCGGTTGGCGTAGTCCACAAACGTCTGCGTAGACAGGCGGGAAATAACCTCAAGGCCCTTACCCGCCGGGTTCGCCGCACCCTTAGCCACCGACTCTGGAGAGCCAAAATCATCACGACCGGAACCAGCCGAAACGTAGACAATCTTGCCCTCAAGCGCCTCAATGCCCAGCTTCGGATCGTGGTCCACCCACGCCTGCGAGCCCGCAGGACCCCACATCGCGTCCGTGTTGTAGCCACCAGCGTCCATCTGCGCAGCCTTGATCGCAGCCGGCATACCAGTGGTCGTGGTATCCAAGTAACCCGAGAAAGAACCAACAAAGTCGAACAAGTGCGGGTTGCGCTCCGCCAAGTTCATCGCAGCAGTGCCGCCCATGGAGATACCCACAACAGCGCGCTTGTGGTTGGAGCGGAACTCATTGTTCAAAATCGGGACGAGCTCCTTGGTCAGGAACGACTCCCACTTGTAGTTCTTGCCGTTATCCGGACGCAGCCAGTCTGCATAGAAGGAAGACTCACCGCCCACCGGCAGGATCACGTTGACGTTCTTGTCAGCGTAAAACTGCTCGATGTTGGTCTCAATGGTCCAACCGTTTTCATCATCACGCGCGCGCAGACCATCGAGCGCCCACACCTCAGGGAACTTCGCGCCCGGGTTGGAGTGCCAGTCACGCGCCAGCAGGATCTGCACCTGCATCAGCTGCTCCGGCATAGCAGCGGACTTGATGAACACTGCTACACGACGCTGCGTCAACCACTCAATACGATCCACCGACACACCCTCCGGCAGATTCGGGATCTGCGGGTTCTTGTCAACCTCAATCGGTGTACGCTTTGGCGGGTCCGACGGACGCAGTCCGTCACTGATGCCGTTGGAAGAACCAATGGCGCTGGACAGGTCCGAAGACTGCGCCGCCGCATTCGGCGCCATCATCAGCGGGGTAACTACGGCCGTTGCAGCAAGAGCCGCGAAGATACGGCGGGTGCGGAAGTCGCGCATGGGAATCAGCCTCTCGTCAGGGGTCAGTCCCTCAAAGGTTAAGTTTCACTTGAGACTTGAGGAGGGTGACACGCCGGAGACAGGTGATGTTTCTTGTTATTTTGTGTTGCGTTTGTGAATTTTGGTACCTCGGCCTGACTTTGGCTTTAGCCCTGGGTCCCGCCAGGCTCTGACCCCACCATGCTCTGGCCCCACCGTGCTCTGGCCCCACCGTGCCCTGGCCCCACCGGCCCTGACCAGTGGGGGACCTTTTTTCAATTGCGGCAGCATGTTGCCAAACCGGGGATAGTTGCATTGCTTGACAGGCAATTGTCAGGTTTGAGGCTTGGCAAGGTGCCCCCCTCGCCCCCTTGCCCAACAGATTGGGTGACGTAACAAATGTCGTCTAGCAGGGAAAGTTTCCTGCTAGACGACTTTAAATTTCAAGCCCCAAATGCCCATGTCGAATATGGAGACATTTGGCGAGATTCTCGTTATCGTCTAGCAGCGGACGAGGAGCGCTAGACGATAACGAAAAAGCGCAGGTCACTGAAAACACAGCTCACTGAAGAACACAGCTCACGATTCCGGTGGGGCAGCTGGCAATTGCGGCAGATATCCCCGGTTTGGCAACATGCTGCCGCAATACAAAAAAGGACCCTCAGCACCCGGGCGGGGTGGGGAGGGCCACGAAGCCGGCAGGCGTGCGGAGGGCCACGAAGAAAGCCGGCTGTCGGCCAGGCGGGCAAGCCAACCAGGCGGGGGTTACCAGGCGTTCATCACGTTGAGGATGCGTGCCTTGTTCGCCTCAAGCTGCGAACCGAACTGATCCCAGTTGTGCAGGCCAGTCGGGGTGAACACCGCGGTGTGCTGGACACCGGTGGCGGTTGCCTTCGCGCTCCACATGCGGGTGGTGAAGTTCGACACGACCTCTAGCGCGGTGCCGGCGGCCCGGTGCTCAGGCTTATACTTCGCGTCCGCCGGGCCAGGGGTCCCGGAACCAGCAGAGACGTACACATCCTTGCCGCGCAGGTTACCCATATTGAGGAACGGATCGTTCTCGTAACGACGCGGGTTCAGCACGGAGCCCCACATGGCGTTGAGATTGTACAGGCCGCCGTCTAGAAGCGCGATGCGCAGACCCGTCTGCGCACCCGGGATGGTGGTGGTGAGGTAGCCGGAGAAGCTCAGCACCTGGCGGAACATGTCCGGGTGCAACGCCGCAAGGTTCACCGCTGCGGTGCCGCCCATGGACAGACCCAGGATGGAGTTGTTCGTCGGCGACACACCGAAGTGCTGCTGCAGGTACGGCGGAAGTTCCTTGGTCAGGAACGTGTCCCACTTGTACGTCACCGGGTGGTTGAAATCATAGGTGGCAGGCGCGTTCCAGTCCGTGTAGAAGGAGGACTCGCCCCCAACCGGCATGACCAAGGTGATGTTGCTGTCCACGAAGGTGCGGGCCGCGTTCACGTCAACAAGCCAAGCGTTGGAGGTTTCCTGGGCTCGCATACCGTCGAGCATGTACAGGCCCGCGTTGCCGCCACGCGTTGCCGGCTGGATCTGCACCGTGATGTGGCGGTTCATCGCCGGCGACCAGACCGTGCAACGCTGCACCCAAAAACCAACGCCATCCCACTCACAGTGGCCCGTGGAATCCGGGCGCAACCAGTCACGGTTCGCGGCCGACGCCTGCGGCGGCGCAGCGACGGTGACAACAAACGTCAACAGGACAGTAAGCAGAGCAGTGAGAAGCGCCAGCGGTCCGCGGCGGGTCTGAGATCGCAGCATTCTCGGGAGATTACCAAAAAATAGGTCACCAAGCGATCTGGTTGCCGTTTGTCTTCAATCCCATATCGGCGCCGCGGCGTAGTTGCCTCAGGGTGGTGGGGTCGAGGTAGTGCGTGGGGTCGTCGTCAAGCATAAGGCTCCTACCTGGGCCAAGGCTGTAGCGAATGTTGGCCAGGAAGCGTTCGCGGCTCATCGGTTCACGCGAACTGGCGAGCAGTTCCGCGATCTCCGGGGTGCGCAGCGCCGCGCGGGCCTGGCGGGCTTTTTCCTCGTCGATCCACTCCGGGAGTTGGTGCAGGTCAACGGCGGTATCCGCAACTTGCCACTCGGCGGAAAGCTGCTTGTCATGGCCCACGCGGCCGTCCGGGTCGCGCGGCATACGCGCAGCAAGCGGGGTGGCCAGGCCAACCGTGTCCAGAATGCGCGCATCCAACGAAGCGTTCATACTGGTCATGCCCAGATTGATCCAGTAGACGGTGGTGCCCAAATTCTGCAGATCCGTATCCAAGTGGACACGCTCGCGCGGGTACCACTCATACGTCAGCGGATCTTGCGAGGTGCGCACCAACGCGATCTGCGCCGCGTTATCCTTCACAGCCTGGCGCAGCACTGGCTCATACGTACGCATCAGCGGCGAGGTGAGGAAGTCCTCGGCGTACATGGGGGCGTTGCCTTGCTCGCGGCCCAAGGCTGCGGTCCAGAAACTGCGCTCGTCCACAATCCCCAGCTCAGCGTTGGGACGGTTGAACGTCTCCAGATCCGCCTCATGCCCGCGGAACACGATCACGGTTGCCCATACGGCGACGATGGTGGCACCGACGGCGACCTTGCGGGAATACGGCACGGTCATCAGGGGCAAAAGCAACGCGAACAGGGGAAGCAGCAACATGCGGCCATGCATGAAATCGCCACCGACGCGGATGACATACAGCACATGTACGAAGGCGCAACCCACAATGAGCAGGGCGATCGCAAGCCTTCGGCCACGCGCCACTCCCCTGGCCGCCACCAGGGAAACAGCGGTGATCAGCGCGACGAGCAAAGGCAGCCACAACACGTACGGGTCAACGAAATCACGAACGTAGCCCCAGCCCTGGGCCCACTGGCTATCCGACGCAGACTTCGCCACCGCCGTATGCGGAGTAAGCAGGCCGTAGTAACCCATGCGGAAAATTTGATACGCCGCCGGAATGGGCAGCGCGGCAGCCAGAATGCCCGGCGCCTTACGCGGAGAGAACGCGAGCAGCACGATGCCGGTCAGCCCGCCGTAGAGCGCAAGCTCCGGACGAACCAGCCAGGACAGCCCAGCCCAAAAAGCCAGCAGGTAGCCCGCCTCGGGCTTCGCACGGCGGGCTGGCGTTGCCCAATCCACAAGCAACGCAAACCACACAGCCAGCCAAAACAGCGATAGCCCCCACTCCAGACCAGAGGTGGCAAAGTCACGAGCCGGCGGCAGCGCTACATAGATGACAATGCCAAACGGCACGACGGGAAGCGGATGCAACGCGCTGCGCTGCCACAACCTTCCCGACGCATACGTAGCAATGCCCGCAGCCAGAATGGTCAAGGTCAGCGCGAGGGAGGTTGCAACGTCTTCCAAACGCCCGCCGGTCACCCACGCGAATGCGGTAATCAGGTACTGCCAGAGGGTGGACGTGTTGGCCTCCACCCGCTCGCCAATGTTGAATACCGGACCGTTGCCCGCCAACAAGTTGCGGACAGTGCGCAGAACAATCAGCCCATCATCAGACATCCAGCGGCGAGTCCAACCACCCCAAAACGCCAACACCGCCGCAATGGCGGTGGCAACGTACAGCGAAATCCTTTCGTGAGACCGCATCGATTCAGACCGCATTATTACAGTGCAGTCCCACCCAACGCAGGCGCCACGTACACAGCCATAGCGATGCACACCAGCCACGCCACAGCCAACAGCTGCAGCACGCGGTCCTCCAAAGCGATCTCATCAGGCGCGCCACCACGGCCGCCGTCAACCTCAGCGGCGTAGCGCAGAATCGCAATCACAAACGGCACCATGGAGATCTGGTACCACAACGCCGGCGCACCACCCACGGCGGCGGACAGTTCAAAACCCCACAGGGCGTAGAAGATCACCACGGCGGCCGCGGACAAGGTCCACACGAAACGCAGATACGTCGGCGTATAGCCCTCCAGCGCCTTGCGGATCTTCGCGCCAGTCTCCTGCGCCAAAATCAGCTCCGCGTAACGCTTGCCCGAAGCCATAAACAACGAACCAAACGCCGCAACCAGCAGGAACCACTGCGAAAGCACAATGCCCGCGGCCACACCACCGGCCATCGTGCGCAGCATGAAGCCAGAAGACACCAGGGCGATATCAATCACCGGAATGTGCTTCCACCCAAAGCAATAACCCAGCTGGAGCGCAATGTAGACGGAGATGACGGTGGCGAGGGAAACGCCGTCCGTCGCAAAGAAAGACAGCCCCACCGCCAGCACAATCAGGATCACCGCCATGGCATACGCCAAATTGATTGGCAGCATGCCCGAGGCAATCGGGCGGAAACGCTTCGTTGGGTGCTGACGATCCGACTCCACATCACGCGCGTCATTGATCAGGTAAATCGAGGAGGCGCCGAAGCAGAACACCACAAACGCCAACGCGATATCCACAAAGGTGCGCGCATGCAACGCGTCCAAACCAGCCGCAAGCGGAGCGGCCAGCACCAGGACGTTCTTCACCCACTGCTTGGGACGAAGCCCCTTGATCATCGCATCCGGAAGGTTCTTCGGCGGCGTCTTAGACACCACCACATCCACCCCGGCCGTGTGCGGCTCAGGCCTGAGCAGTGGCTCTGGGGGCAAAGTCATCGCGTTCGCCTTTCTCCCTCAATCACAACCTTTGCTGACAGCGCACCCAACGCGGCACCCGCGAGCGTATCAGTTGGGTAATGCACGCCGAGCACGTTACGCGACAACATCATCACCGGAACCAAAAGCCACGGCCACTTCTTTCCGGTGATGTTGGCCAGGTGTACTGCGGCGGCACCCGTGTTTGCGGCGTGGGAGGAAGGAAACGACAGCTGCGAAGGCGTCTTCACGCCAATCTTCACCCGCGGATCATTCGGTCGCGGGCGACGCACGATGCGCTTGAGCACCACCGTTGCAGCATGCGCCGCAAACGTACCGACGCCCAACGCAACCCACTTCCTACTCTTCGTCTTTTCCCCAACCGCGGCACTGGCAACAGCGCCCGTCGCCGCGAGCGCCAACCACCCAAGGTCGTGCTCGCCGAAGTGGCTCAGCGCACGTGCGCCCTTGACGGTGGATGGGCAGTACAACGCGTCCTGGATGGCTACCAGCAGGTCGGTTTCCTTACTGGCGTTCTTGGATTTACTGCGCATCGAAGATCTTCCCCCAGTTCTCATGACTGCTCAGCTCCGGGCGAGCCTCACGATACGTGCGCTTCAGCTCAGCCCAACGCTCCTTGATCTCAGCGCGCAGCTGCTTCTGCTCCTCCACCAGCTGATCCGCCAGCTTCTTGTTGCGCTTGCGGAAGGCCACGCCGGTACCACCTGCGGTGGACACGGTTGCGGAATCCACACGTGCCAGCGTGTACCAGCGAGCCTCCTCCGCGGTCAGGTTCAGCTGCGGGGCGTCCCAGTGGGAACGGTCTTCCTCCTTACGCAAGTGCAGCAACGCCTTCGCCGCCCACGGGATCTTCTTCACCTTGGCCAGGCGCCCGCCAAGCTTGTTGGTGGGCACGCCCGGCGCGCCGGTGGGTGCTGGCAGTTCGGTTGCAGACGGCAGAACCTGCGCATCCGAGTACTCCTTACGGATCTCTTGAATCCGAGGTAACGAGGATTCAAGGATGTCGAAGAGCTGGTCCGGGCCGGCGAGGAAGTCGCGCATCGCCTCGTTTTGGATAGCGATGGTCGAATACTCCATGCAGAAGTAGTGCTTGAGCGTGGACTTCTGCATGTTCTTCAGCATCGCCTCTGGGTTGTCGGGCCCGTAGATGGAGGCGACGATGAGGCGGTTGCGCATGTGGAAATACGCCTGCCAGTCAATCGCGTCATCCTTATCCGCCCAGGCCATGTGCCAAATGGCAACGCCCGGCCAGGTAACCGTCGGAAAGCCTGCTTCCTTGGCTCGCAGGGCGTATTCGTTGTCGTCCCACTTGATAAACAGCGGCAGCGGCAGGCCCATCTTCTCTGCGACGACGCGCGGGAACAGGTTCATCCACCAGCCGTTGTAGTCCACGTCGATGCGGCGATGCAGCGGGCGCGAGGTGGTCTTTTTCGGATCCAGGTCCTCTTCGTCCGTGCCCACGTAGCCGAGCGGGTACTTGGCAAAGTCGTGGTCGTACACAGCGTGCTTCGCGGCGGAGAACATGAAGATGTTCGGGTCCACGGTCTCACCCGTGGTGCGCAGCTGCGAGCGATCCTGCAGGTTCAGCATCTGCCCGCCCACCAGAATCGGTTGCTTGGCATAGCGTGCGGCCTGCACCGCGCGCACGATCGAGTCCGGCTCAATCGCAATGTCATCATCCATGTACAGGATGAACGGAGCGTCGGTGCTGTTCAGCGCCTCGTACATAATGCGGGAGTAGCCGCCGGAGCCACCCAGGTTGCCCTGCTGGAAGATCTGCAGCTTACCTTCGAGTTTGGCCTCGGCCTCGTTAAAGTCCGGCTCGTCCGCCGGGTGCTGGTTGCCCTGGTCCGGCATGAGCACATGGCTTATCGACGCCCCCACGTACGAGTCCTCACCCAACGCATGCAACGCGTTGACGGCGTCGCGGGGGCGGTTAAACGTAGGGATGCCCACCGCCACTTGTTTGGGTTGGGGTGGGACCACGGTGCCGTCGGCAAGCAACTGGTCCTGCGGAGCCTGCGGGGAGCACCACGCCGCATCGCTGATGCGCGTGTCCTCCTCGGCGGTGATGTCGAACCACAGCCAACCGCCGTCCTCGAAGTTGCTGAGCTTGAGCGGGATCTCCGTGTAGCCGGTGGCGTCCACGTTGGTCACGCTGATGCGGGTGCCGTCATACTTCGAGCGGTACACCGACACCGTCGCGCGGCCCTCGATCTCCATGGCCAGGACAACGGTGTCCAGCTGCGACCAGCGGCGCCAGTAGCTTGCCGGAAACGCGTTGAAATACGTCTGGAAGCTGACCTCGTTGCCAGCCGGGATGCTGAAGCTCGTGCGGTCCGACCACGTCAGACGCTGCTTGTTCTGCTCCTGCTCAATCAGGTACAGCATGCGCACATCGTGCGGCTCGCCCTTCTTCGGCATGAGTACACGCGCGAGCACGCGATCCATCAGATCCGCGTCTTCGATCTGCGTGTTCTGCGCGTTCTGGGTGTTCTGAGCATTTTGAGATACCACAGCACACAGCGTAACCGCTCGGGGGCCGAATCCAGGTGTGGCTCGCGGTTCGGCGGGGGTTAACCGGAGAAGAGCAGGCACAAGCCTTCGCGGAGGTCGGCCACGATGCGGTCGGCCTCCGATTCGGGAACCCGCAGGTTGTCCAGAGCGAGACCGTTGATCAGCGCGGTAACTAGGCGCGCCTTGGGCTTTGCGTCCTCCTCACCGCCCAGCGCAGCGACAACGCTGCCCTGAAAGTCTTCAAGCACCTCGGTGTAGAGCTTCGCAATCCAGCCCCGGGTTGCAGAGGCGGAGCCGTACGTGACCCAGATCGCGGCGTCTTCGGAACGCACCCCTCCGATCGGGAGGAGCTCGGCAAGCCTCGCCACCCAGGTTTCGAGCTCGCCTTCCCTTTCAGGAACTGCCGCCACCCGCTCGCTCTGGCGCTGGATGGAGCGGATGAACGCGTGAGCCAGCAGGGTGTCCCTGTTCGGGGCGTGGTACTGCACAGAGCCGGCGGCGAACCCGGATTCCTTCGCCACCTCCCGCACGCTCACGGCATCGAGGCCGCGCGTCGCGATGATGCGGATAGTGGCGTCGGCAATTGTCGCGGCCGATTCTGAAAACTGATGGTCCAGGGAAAAGTCATTCATGGTTGCACACCAGTCTAGATTCTCGTACATTCGTAAGGCGTAATACGTTCGTACGAGAGATCCGGAGATCCTCATGGGTTCAGTCATCCCCGTTGTTGGCTTGGCGCTGCTCGACAGCCTGAGCCTGGGCACCCTTGTTATTCCCCTCGCGCTCATCGTCCACTGGCGCGCCGTTAAAGTTCCGGCACTGACCACCTACCTGTTCACCGTTGCGGCGGTGTACTTCCTCCTCGGGCTGGGGATCCTCCTCGGATTCGCCGGTCTGGGCTCAATTGCCGAACGGGTCACGCAGACCGAGGTCTTTCCCTGGATCACGTTGATACTGGGCGCGGTCCTCGCGCTTTTCGGCATCTTCGGCCCCAACCCCAAGAAGCCCGAACCCGGGCAGTTGCCGAAACGCGCAGCCGGAGCCACAAGCAGTGTTCCGAGCATGGTCGCCCTGGGCCTCGGCGCATCTCTCACCGAGGCGGCGACGATGCTGCCGTACATCGCAGCGATGGGCATCATCGGCAGCTGGGATATCCCATCCGTGGCAAAGGCTGGAGCCGTGGGCATCTACTGCCTCATTATGATCGTGCCAACAGTTGCCCTCGCCACCTTGGCACTGCTCTTCGGCCAGAAGTTCTTCCCGCGACTCGAACGCCTCATCCCCCGCCTCGAGTACGAGGCAAAAGTGACGCTTTTATGGATCGCCGCCATCGTCGGCATCTACATGGTGACTCAGAGCGTTCCGGCGATCCGGGGTTAACCGGTCGCCCTTCCACCCTCGCCGGGATTTAGCCGCTGGGTTTGGCCGTAGGGTTTGGCCGTAGGGTTTGG
>NZ_KV786457.1:54709-82878 GCF_001806945.1 Corynebacterium sp. HMSC30G07
TTTGGCCGTAGGGTTTGGCCGTAGGGTTTGGCCGCAGGTCTTGGCAGTAGGGTTTGGCTGCAGGGTTTGGCTGCAAGCCCGTGTTTCCCACAGATCCGTCCAACCCGCCCGGGCGAGGCCAAAAACGCTCACTCTTTGGCGGGAAAACCACCCCCTCCCACCTGCACACTTTGCGTTTTGAAACGGTTTTACTTTGCATTTCGAAACGGTTTCACTTTGCGTTTTGATATTTCGGAGGCAGCCGCAGACCCAGCCCCGCTCCAGCCCTGGCCCCGCCGAACTACGCCCTGGAAGTAACTCCGATTGAAGGAACCCGTTTGGCGGATCCCGTTTTCGCCGTCTTTTCGGGGTCTAAACGGGGTCCCGGAAACGGGATCTAGCCCACGAGGCACATTTAGGCACTCGCCCCACGCTCTCGCAAACCCCGCAAACCCCGAGCGGAGCACCCCGAACGGAAGAGTACGGATACGCCATGTTTTTGGGGTCTATCCGTAGTGTTCTGCTCGGGGTTTAGCCGTAGACCTAGCTATACGCCCGGGTTTCCCGCAACAACGCCAGTTAGAAACATGGTGTTAGAAACATGGTGTTAGAAACACGGCGTTGTTATGTGACGGCGACTAGCCGTCGTAAACTTATGAGCATGCCCAAGATCACGGAACCGACCGTCGCTGAGCACCGCGCTATGCAACACCGCGCGGTGCTTGAGGCTGCGGAAAGGTTGATCGTTGAGGGCCGCGGCAAGGTGCCGTCACTTGCGGAGGTCGCCGCCAAGGTTGGGCTGGCGCGCCCGAGCATCTACCGCTACGCGTCCTCGCAGCACGACCTGCTGGTGCAGCTTCTCATCACAGCAACTGAGGAGTGGAACGCGGAGCTTGAGGCGAAGATTCAACAGGCACCGCCAGCCCCCAAGGAGCGCATCTGCGCCTACGTCGATGCAACGCTTGAGCTGTTTACGAAGAGCTCGCACGGCCAGCTCATGACGGCAGTGCAGCATATTCCGGAGGCCTTTGCGGACCCGGAGGTGCAGCGCGCGCATGCCGGATTCCAAACAATTGTGGCCAAATTTTGTCCTGGGGTGTCGGCGGTGGACATCTCGCTACTCAACGCCGCGATCCTGCGGGCGGCGGATTTTGCCAAGCAACCGCGCAAACTCGCCGAAGCCAGACAGACGCTGCACACGATGGCCGCGGGCATTGTTGCTGGGTAGGCTTTGTGCATGACGGTTTTGCACTACGTGGATTTTGGCCCGACCAACCCGGCTAACCCGACCAACCCCGAAAAAACGGTTGTTTTTCTAGGCTCCATCGCTTCGACGGTGGACATGTGGTTGCCGCAGCTCAATGCGCTGGCAGCGGAGAACCGGGTTATTGCGATTGACCATCGCGGCCACGGCCTCTCCCCTGACCCAACCGTGGCGCCGGGCGAGACCACCATCACTGATCTGGCACAGGATGTGCTTGACACGCTGGATTGCGCGGGCGTGACCGAGTTCATTGTGGTTGGGCTTTCGCTTGGTGGGGCGGTTGCGCAATACCTCGCTGCAAACTCGGATCGCGTGAAAAAGGCCGCGTTTTTGTGCACCGCTTCCTATTTCGGTGGCCCGGAGAAGTGGAACCCGCGTGCGGAGCTCACTCGCGCCGAGGGCATTGCGCCGATGGCAGATGCGGTGGTTGGGCTTTGGCTTAGTAGCGCATTCGCGACATCCCACCCCGCCACCAACGACGCGTTGCGCCGCATGATTTTAACCACGCGCGGTATCGGCTACGCCTCCTGCTCGGATGCGTTGGCAAAGTGGGATTTCACTGAGGACCTAGCAAAGGTGCAGGTCCCAGTGCTGACCATCGCTGGACCTGATGATGCTTCCACACCGCCCGAGGTGGTCCATGCTATTGGTCAGGCTACGGCTGGGCCTGCGACGGCGGTGACGCTGAGCGCCGGCGCTCACGTTCCTACCGTCGAGGTGCCTGAGGAAGTCACCCAGGCCCTGCGCGAGTTCATCGCCGCATAACGCGGGGAGTTACTTCCGCGTAAAGAAGTTGACCTTGTCCCAGTCCGGTTCCAGGCCCAAACCCGGGCCGGTGGGCAGGCGGACTTCGCCGTTTTCGTACACCAGGTCTTCGGTGGTGTAGGACTCCTTCAGCAGCAGCGGGCCGAAGAGCTCGGAGCCGAAGTTGATCGCAGGCGTCGCGCACGCGAAGTGCAGTGACGCCGCGGTACCGAACGGGCCTTCCAGCGAGGTTGCGCCGTGGCATGCAAGCCCTGCGGCCTCGGCAATCGCAGCGGTTTTCTTCGATTCGATCAGGCCGCCAAGCTTCGTCGTTTTGATCGCCACCACGTCGGCAGCCTTGTGCTGCACCACGGCCAGGGCGTCTGCCGGTGAGCACACTGACTCATCCGCCATGACGGGTACGCCGATGCGGGTGGTGAGTTCGCGCAGGGTGTCCAGGTCGTGGGCTGGGGTGGGTTGTTCGAAGAGTTCTACGCCGGCGTCGGCAAGCCTGGGCAAAAAGCGCAGGGAGGTGAGGCGGTCCCAGCGGGCGTTGACGTCGATACGCAAGCCCACCTCGCCATTGAGTGCGGCCGCAAGCTCGGCGATGCGCTTGGTGTCACGATCCGGGTCGCCCGCACCCATCTTGAGCTTGAAGGAACGGGTGCCGAGTGTCTCGCGGCGCTCCTGGATCTCAGCCAGCGCATCTTCCAGCGGGAGCACGCCAAGCGCCCACGTCACATCCACCGCATCCCGCGCGCGACCGCCAAGCAGGTCGCGTACCTGCACGTTCAGCGCCCGTGCCCACGCATCATGCATGGCAACATCGCATGCCGCCTTGGCAAAACGCATGTTGGCCACGGACCCCTCGAAGTCACGCAGGATGCCAACCAGGTCATGCACCTCACGGCCGATCATGATTGGGGCAAGATACTTTTCGACGATCACCTGCATCGTCTCAACCGACTCCCCACCCCACCACGGGCCACCCGGCACCACGCCTTCACCAAAACCGATAACGCCGCCCTCCAACGTGACACTCACCAGCAAGATCGGCTGCGCCGTTGCGGTGTACGTTGCAAAACCGTGGGGCCTAAACAGCGGGACATCTAGAATCCGCGTTTCAACTCTCTCAATGCGTAGATCACTCATCGTTTGTTCCTCACTGTTCTCACTGCTTCATTCATAGGAAAAGGCCCGCAACATAAGCGCGGGCCTTCATTTTCGGGAGATTACTCCTTGTCCAGGGCGAAGTTGTAGGTAACCTCATCCAGACCGGAATCGCCCGGGGCCGGATCCAGGATCAGCTCCGGCTTCACAGCAGTAGCCACGTCGTTGTCCACGTACTCGCCACCACGGAAGTACAGCTGCGTGGTGATCTCGCGGAAACCCGGCTGCTTCACACGCAGGTGCAGGTGAGCCGGACGCCACGGGTGACCACCGTAAGACGCGATGAACCAGCCAGTCGGGCCGTCGTGCGGAATCATGTACGGAGCCGGCTTGACGGTGGTGATCTCGTACTCGCCGTTCTCGTTGGTCACGATCGTGCCGCGCAGGTTCCACTCCGGAATACCCGGCGCGTACTGGGAGTAGTAGCCGTCCTCATCTGCGTGCCAGAGCTCAACGGTTGCGCCGCCAAGGCCCTTGCCGTCGTTATCGGTGACCTGGCCCTTGAAGATCAGCTGCTCAGACTCGCGGTCCGAGTCGCGCATCGGCATCTCAGTCTTCCACGGCAACTCCGGCGCATTCGGCACGTAGTACGGACCCTCGATCGAACCCTTGGTGCCGGTGTAGTTGTGGCGGTTGTAGTTGATCTCCTCGATCTCGTGCTCAACGAACACATCCAGCCACAGCGGCCACTCACCGTACTCACCGACCTTGATCATCCAGTCCTTGAGCACGCGGTACTCGTCATAGGTCACCTGGTGCTTGTGCGCAACATCAGCAATCGCCTTCAGCAGGTCGGTGTAGATCTCATTCGCGCGCTCCTTGGAGGTATCAGACTTGTAGATCTGATTCTTAAAGGCAGCAGTAGCGGCGTTACCAGAGCCGGCAGCGGTCGGATCCTCGTGAACCTGGTTGTTCTCAGTCATGGTCACTCCTTCGTGATCAAGAAAAGCGTTTCGGGCGGTTAGTAGTGGCGCGGACCACTTCCTGCAAGCAAGTGTTGCCCACCACACAGTGGAATACAAGGACTTCCAGCCCGAACCCTTGGCCCTAAACTCAGGCAAATGGGCGATAAGCTGCGGATTTACAACCCCTACCCCTAACCACTATTAGGTAGACCCCTAGGGGTAAGGGGTATCCAAACCGAAGCGGAAGAGACCAAAGGCTGGCTAGTGTGAATGCATGTCCGATTCGATGTGGGACGCGTCCCAGGTCAGCCGCACCTTGGCGGATTATCTTGCGTCCCTTACCGCGGGCGAGGTGGTCACGGTGGTGCTTTCCGGACACCGTGGCGCTGGTAAGCGTTCGACCGTGCGCAAGGCGCTGGCGCTTCTCCCGGAGTGGCAGTTGGTGCATCGCACGGCAGTAGCAGGTCGGGCGATTGGGAGCTTTTTGCTTGACGACGCCACGCCGACCACCCTCTGCGTCCACAACGCCCACCTCCTGAGCAAGGAGCACCTGCAGGATGTGCTGGGGGATCTTTGCGGAGTCCCAGATCAGCCACGCGCGCTGATCCTCACTGTGGACGCCATGGCTGACAGTGCTGAGATCCGTGCAATCGCGGACATGACGTTTGATATCCCGCCACTGGACACGGAGCAAATTCAACGTTTGGTGTCCAACCGTTTGGGCGCGGAGATCTCTTCACGCACCGCAACGGAGATCCGCCGCGCCACCGGCGGTATCCCGCACCTGGTGCAGCAGGTACTGAGTGTGTATCCCGCGGACCATTGGCGTCAGCCGGATCCGATGATTCGGATTCCGGAGCAATGGCGCGAATCGCTACATCAACGCACCGAAGGCCTGGATATTCAGCCCTTCCTCCTTGCGGCCTGCTTGACCTCGTACGCGGACGCACCTCACTCGTTGGCCCTGCTTGAGTACCTTGTTCCCAACGCGCTGGAGCAGTTCTCTACTGCGGTCAACGCCGGCATCATCGAAGCGCATCTTGTAGACGCACAACGCTTTGTCTATTTCCGGAACATCACGGACCTTGCGGCAATGCGAGCGTCTGCAGATATCCCGTATATGCGAAAACTTCACCAGCATGCTGCAGAGTTCTACGAGCAGCGCGGTGACATGGACGCCGCAACATTCCACTGGGCGATGGGGCGAACAGCCACGAGGTCTGAAGCCTGCGAGGCGCTGCTGCAACGTGCTACTGGTCTTGCCAACGCGGGTCAATGGGAGGCCGCAGCGCGCTTCCACCTCCTTTCGGCTTCCATTGCATCGACTGTGGAAGAGGAACAGCAAAGCAACCTTCGTGCAGTTGAGGCGCTTATCGCTGCTTCTGACATCAGGCAGGCGAAGCTCCATGCCTCAAACTTGGCGTCCTCGCTCAGTAACCCGCGCATCGATTCCATGCGTGCGTACCTGGCAATCCATGAAGGCAGGCAAAGCACCGCCGATCAACTTCTTCATCGCGCTTGGGCAACGGAAGCAGATCCAAAGGCACGAACCGATGTAGCTGTCCGACGCGCCATGTTTCATCTGCATGAGTGGCAGCTAGATCACGTCCTTGCGTGGGACGCGCGAGCGCGCAAAGAAAACGGTGGTGCACCTGCAGCGGAAAGCTACTACCAAGCGCAGCTTGCAGAGAGCGCGCTCAGCGGCCGCGTCGCCCCCTTTGATCCTTTACCCGATGAGCACCATGTCCTGGCATTTCGGCGGGAAATGATGCTGGGCTGGCTTTCCCTAGTTCATGACAACCCCTCGGAGACACGCCAGCGCCTCCAGTTCACCACCCGCATTGAGGGCTCCCACCGGATTTCGCTGTGGATGGACGTCTGGCTCGCACGGGCGATCCTGCTGTTAGGGGAACCATTGGCTGCGCTTCGCGTGGTGGAGCGCGGCTTAAACCGCGTCGAGCAGTTCGGCCTGACCTTTCTTACCGGTCCACTGGTGTGGACGGGCTGCGCCGCTGCATCTATCTTGGGAGACCAAGCTCTGGCCCGAAACTACAGTCAGCGAGCAGGGCTGATTTACGACGTTTCGACGATCCAACGCATCACCTCCCTCATGGCCCAAATGGACACCGCCGTGTTATTGGGAGACGTCAGCGCAGGCGTGCGCGCCGGCAAACAGCTGACGCAGCTGCAGGACACCATCGACTTCTCACAGCCTGGGTTCTGGCCGTGGGAGGACACCTACGCCCGGCTCCTTCTTGCATCGGGCCACACCAAGACCGCTGAGAAGGTTGTGGAGGTAGCTGAGGAGCGAAGCGCGTCCAGCAGTATCGCTTCGGCCCGTGCACGCATCGCTGGGCCGAAGGCGCACCTGCTCATCCAGCGCGGCGATATCAACGCGGGGCTCACCGTGCTTGATAACGCCGTGGAGATGCTGCGGCCATTGCAACTGCCCTATTACGAGGCTCGATTGTTGTTGAGCATGGGGCAGGTGCTGCGTCGCGTCGGTAAGCGGAAGCACGCCGACGATGTGCTTGCACAGGCCGGTGACCTGTTCTCTGCGATGGGGGCTGGCGACTTCCTAGCCATGGCGAACCGTGAGCGGCGAGCCAGTGGTCTGGGCCAGCAATCACCGCAGTTTGCGGGGCTGACCCCGCAAGAAGAGGAGATCGCGCAGGCGGTGGCAGCCGGGGCAACCAACCGCGAGGTTGCAGATGAGTTCTACCTGTCTACAAAGACGGTGGAGTATCACCTGACCCGCGTATACAGGAAGTTAGGCATTCGCTCCCGAAGCGAGTTGCCACGTGCCTTGGCCAACAAGTAGTTCTCAAGCAATCAACCGAAAGGAAAACACCATGTTGTTTCTTGCCCGTATGGACGTGACGTTCCCCGAGTCACTCACCCCTGAGCAGGTCGCTGACTTCCAGGCAGCGGAAAAGCAGTACTCCGGGGACCTGCAGCGCAAGGGAACCATGAAGGGCATCTGGCGCGTGGTTGGCGAGTACGCCAACTACTCCATTTATGACGTTGCTGATAACGACGAGCTGCACCGCGTCCTGTCTGGCTTCCCCATGTACCCGTACATGAAGATCAAGGTGACCCCGCTTGCGGATCACCCCAACGTGACGGACGCGGTGGCGTACTAAACCGCTACTTCAAACGGTGCTTCGGTTGCCTCGCGGACAGACTCAACGGTCTCGCCCGGGGCAACCTCTACAAGGGTTAGGCCCTTCTTCTGATCAACCGTAAACACCGCCAGGTTGGTAATGATCACATCGACGCACTTTGCGCCAGTGAGCGGCAAGCGGCACTCATTGAGCACCTTGGAGTTGCCGTGCTTGTTCACGTGCTCCATGAGTAGGATGACCTTCTTCGCGCCGTGAACCAGGTCCATGGCGCCGCCCATGCCCTTGACCATCTTGCCGGGGATCATCCAGTTGGCAAGATCACCAAACTGGGACACTTCCATCGCGCCGAGCACTGCAACGTCGATTGCGCGGGAGCGGATCATGCCGAAGGACGCCGAGGAGCTGAAGAAGGAACCGCCCGGCGCAACCGTGATGGTCTCCTTGCCGGCGTTGATCAGCTCCGGGTCAACGGCGTCTTCCTTCGGGTACGGACCAACGCCAAGGATGCCGTTTTCGGAGTGCAGCACTACCTCAATGTCCTTGGGCAAGTAGCCCGGGATCAACGTTGGCATGCCAATGCCAAGGTTGACGTACTGGCCGTTTTCCAGTTCTTGTGCAGCGCGTGCTGCCATTTCCTGCCTAGACCAAGCCATTACTCGCTCACCGTCCTGAACTCAATACCAGTCTCCTGCGGGCCTACGTTGACCACTCGGTCCACGTAGATGCCGGGCAGGTTGACTTCTGCTGCGGGGATTTCATCTACAACTTCTTCTGCCTGCACGATTGTGATCTTGGCGCTCACGGCGGCGTCCGGGTTGAAGTTCTGCGCAGTCTTGGAAAACACCAGGTTGCCGTAGCGGTCCGCCTTCGCCGCGTGCACGAATGCAAAGTCCGGGGTCAGGGCGGTTTCCATCACATACTGCTCACCGTTGAACTCGCGAAGCTCCTTCGGCTTGGAGTACTCGGCGATGGTGCCGTCTGGGTTGTAGCGGGTAGGGATTTCACCGGTGGCCAGCGGGGTGCCTACGCCTGCCTTGGTGTAGAACGCCGGGATGCCAGCGCCGCCGGCGCGCATGCGCTCAGCCAGGGTGCCTTGCGGGGTGAACTCCACGGTCAGCTCGCCCTCTAGGTACTGGCGTGCGTATTCCTTGTTGGTGCCTAGGTAGGAACCAATGGAACGTGCGATGCGCTTGTCCTGCAAGAGGAGGCCGAGACCGAAGCCGTCGGTACCCAGGTTGTTGGAAATGATTGTGAGGTCGCGGGCGCCTTGGGCACGTAATGCGTCGATAAGCCGGGCGGGGATACCCACCAGCCCGAAGCCACCGACTGCAATCGATGCACCGTCTTGAATATCAGCGACCGCTTCCTCCGCTGAAGAAACCACCTTGTTGATCATGTGGCCATCCTAACCCCAGTTCGCTTATTGCACAAGGGTTCACAAAGTGAACTTGATGAGGTAGGCTCACATTCATGAAAGAGAGTGACGTACAACTCGTCCAAAGCTTGAGCCGCGGACTAGCGGTTATCCGCGCCTTCGACGGCACTCGCCCACGCCAGACACTCGCCCAAGTAGCTGAGGTCACTGGCCTCCCGCGGGCAACCACCCGCCGCTTCCTGCACACCTTGGTTGCAGAGGGCTTCGCGCGTACCGACGGCACCGTGTTCTGGCTCACCCCCAGAACCCTGGAGCTGGGCTACTCCTACCTCTCCAGCCTGGGACTTCCCACAATCGCCCAACCGCACCTGGAAGCGCTGTCGCACCAGTTGAACGAATCGTGCTCCACGTCCGTCCTCGACGGCACAGACGTGGTGTACGTGGCGCGTGCGGCGGCGAACCGGATCATGAGCGTGAACATCACCATTGGCACACGCTTCCCCGCGCACGCAACATCCATGGGACGCATGCTGCTGACCGGCCTAAGCGAGCAAGAGCTGGATGCGTACTTGGATAGTGTGACGCTGAAACACCTCACGCCACGCACCATCACCAACAAGCACGAGCTGCGCGCAGCAATCCAAAAGGCTGCCGAGCAGGGCTACTGCATCGTGGACGAAGAGCTGGAGCTTGGCCTTCGCTCAGTGGCCTGCCCGGTGACCAACAGCCATGGCCAGGTGGTTGCGGCGGTCAACGTTTCGGCGCACGCTGCGGCGTATTCCCTTGATCGGTTGCGGGACACGCTGCTGCCGCCTCTCAAGGAGACAGCAGACGCCATTTCCAGCGACATTATTACAACCAAGAAATGAGGAAGAACATGTCTGACATTGTGATTTGTAACCCGAAGCGCACCGCTGTGGGCCGCTACGGCGGCGCATTCGTAGGCGTCCCTGTCCAGGAGTTGGCCTCCACTGTGGTCAAGGCAGTGATCGAAGAAGCCGGTATCTCCGGTGCCGATATTGATGACATTATCTTTGGCCAAGCCTCCCCCAACGGCGCTGCACCCGCACTGGGTCGCATCGTTGCGCTAGACGCCGAGCTGGGTATTGAGGTTCCGGGCATGCAGCTGGACCGCCGCTGCGGCTCCGGCTTGCAGGCAATCACTACCGCGGCTGCGCACATCGCATCCGGTGCGGCAGACCTGATCATCGCTGGTGGCGCTGAGTCCATGTCCAACACCGAGTACACCGTGGACGGCAAGATCCGTTGGGGTGCCAAGGGCGGCTCGATGGAGTTGACGGACCGTCTGCAGGAAGGCCGCGAGAAGGCCGGCGGCAAGCACCACCCGATCGCCGGCGGCATGATCGAAACCGCCGAGAACCTGCGCGAAGAGTACTCGATCACCCGTGAGCGCCAGGACAAGGTTGCTGCGGAATCCCACCGTCGTGCAGCAGCAGCCCAGGAGGCTGGTGACTTTGACGCGGAGATCGTGCCGGTTTCCGTCCCGCAGCGCAAGGGCGACCCGATCATTGTGGACAAGGATGAGCACATCCGCCCTAACACCACCGTGGAGTCCCTGGCCAAGCTGCGTCCGGTGATGTGCAAGAAGCTTGAGAGCGCCACCGTAACCGCCGGCAACGCCTCCGGCCAGAACGACGGCGCGGCAGCCATGATCGTGACCACCCGCGAGAAGGCAGAGGAGCTGGGCCTGACCCCGATGGCGGTGCTGCGCGGCTGGGCTGTCGCAGGCGTGGCACCGGAGACCATGGGCATCGGTCCCGTGTCCGCAACCAAGAAGGTCTTCGACCGCGAGGGTCTGACCTTTGATGACATTGATCTCATCGAACTCAACGAGGCCTTCGCCGCCCAAGCACTGGCCGTGCTGGACGCCTGGGGCATCTCCGAGGACGACCCGCGTGTCAACCCAGTCGGCTCCGGCATCTCGCTTGGCCACCCGGTTGGCGCCACCGGTGCCCGCATGCTGGTCACCGCAGCGCACCGCATGCAGCGCACTGACGCCAAGCGTGCTCTGATCACAATGTGCATCGGCGGCGGGCAGGGCTTGGCCGCGGTGATTGAAAAGGCGTAGTCTCGCCACCATGCAGAATTCTGGGAGGGACTACGCCATCGGCGTCGCGTTGATCGTGCTGTGCGCTGCGGCGGTTGTGTTTTTGAGTGGCTCCACCGCCGTGTTCACCGCGATCGCCGGCGCTATCGGCGGTGCGCTGTTCATTATCAAAGGTGTGCAGGCCAGCAACCAGGCCAGCAACCAAACTGGCATTCAGCCCGGCTATCAACCCGGCGGCTACGACCCGCTGAACACTGACATCCCGGATTCCGGCGTGGATTGGGACGCCGAGTACAAGCGCAACTGGGGCTAGCGCTGCTCGCGCTCCATTTTGATGGCCTGGCTGGGGCGCGCCAGCACGCTTCGCTTCGTACCAAGGATCACGCGATCCAGATCCGCTTGGACCGCATCAACATCTGCCGGGTCGTACCGGCGCTCCCTGCGTGCCTTGTGCAGCTCGCGGCTTGCGGCTTTGAGCGCAACTTTCTGCATCTCAAGGGCGCCATCCCGTGCGCGCTCGTAGGCGGCCATGCGCTCGTCGGTGGTCTCGGAATCCAGGAGGCGTTTGTCCGCGATGGATTCCAGCCAGTCCTGCACCATGGCGTAAGCCTCCGGCGCGTGCTCCTGCCCGTGCTCACGCACTGCCCGGCGCGCCGCGGCGTAGGCCCGCTGGTTCAGCTCCTCGTACACACGGTCAGCATCGGGCGCTTTTCTCAGGTCAAGCCTTCCGACGAGCCACGGCAACAGCAACCCCGGCACCACCATCGTGCACGTCAACACTGTCAACGCGATCACAGAAAGCTCGTGGTGGTATTCGGTGGCTGATGGCGGAATAGCCAGCACCAGCGCAAGGGTGACCAGGCCGCGCATGCCGGCCCATGCCATCAGCAGTACTTCTTGTAGCCGAAGCGGGGCGATCTGGGTTCGCCCCTTGCGCTGGTTGAGTTTGTACAGCACCCACATCCAGGCCAAACGCACCGCAAACGCAACGACGGAGAGCACCACGCCAACCTGCACGGCGGCCCAGATGGAAGTGCCGGCGTCATCAATAGCGTCGCGAACACTCATGCCGATCAGGCCGAAGGCAACACCGGTGAACAGCAATTCCACGGTGGCCCAAAAGGAATGACCGGTCAGTCGGTCCTCTGCGGTCATGGTGGAGCGGGACGAAAGCTCCACTGCGGCAATCACAATCGCAATCACACCTGAGGCGTGAATTGCTTCGCATCCTGCGTAGATGGCAAACGGCAGCACCCAGGTAAACGCGGTACGGATCACCGAATCGGGAACGGAGTTAGCAAACAGCGCAGCCAGCCTGCCCACAATCAAACCCACCACCACGGCAACCGCCGCGGCGTAGAGGAACTCAAAGAAGCCTTTGGTGAAGTCCACCTCGCCATGCGCAACCACTGCGGCCATGGCCATGTTGAAGGTGACGATAGAGGCTGCGTCGTTAAACAAGCCCTCCGTCTGCAGCGTTCCGGTAATACGTTTCGGGATACCGGCGGGACCTGCGACCGCTTCCACGGCCACCGGGTCTGGCGGGGCAATCGCTGCAGCGATCACCATTGCAGCGGCCAGGCTCAGTCCCGGCAGGATCCACATCGCCGTAGCGGTCAGTGCCGCGATGGTGAGGAACACCAAGATCACGCTCATGGTCAGCACCACATTCAGCTGTGAGGCGATCTGGCCCCAACTCGTGCGCCTGGCCAGCGACCACAAGAGGGGCGGCAGGAAGATCGGCAAGATCAGGTGCGGGGAAATGGACACTGTGTCAATGCCCGGGATGAAGATGAAGGGCACCACGACAATGGTTAGGAGTGCCGGCCAGGGAATGCCGGTGCGCTCACCAATCGCAGCAACGAAAACGGTGGCTAGCAACAGCCCGATCAGCGCGATAAATGTTCCCACACCGGAATATTTTAGAACCCGCGTTGACACAATAAGCTATAGTCTTTGCTCGGCCTCGAATACGAGACATGTTGTGCGCCCCCGGTTTGGCGGGAAGAGCTGCACGTAAATCTGATTACGCCACCGAAGCCTGATGACGGTGTTCGCGTTGGCGCCGTCAAGAGCCATGGCCCAAGACACACTATGCCTGATCACCGTGCTGTACATGCCGACAATTTTGGGCTCGGCGCAGTCCTGTTCGTGCTCGCCGCAATCGCCACGGTACTGGGGTGGACGGGAACCCGCGCGAAAACCACTACCGAGCCAAGCCCACAGGAGGCCGTCTACTCCCTGTCACCAAACGACACAATCCGCCAGGCGCTGCACATGTTCGTAGACAAGCGGATTTCTAGCGCGCCGCTGCTTAGCGACGACCGCACGCTGGCCGGTTTCGTCTCAGACGGCGACGTACTCGACGTTTGTGCCGGTCGCTGGGTAGCTCAACCGGCCGGAGTCGGAGAGTTGTTTGAAACAACTCCAAACAACTCTGAAACAACTTCGCCTCACATCAACCCAGTAAATGCGCTGTTTCTGCAGCTCAACATAGTTGTTTCGAGTTGTTTTGAGCTATTCTTCTGACGGGCCGGCGTCTCCAGTTAGGTTGAAACCCACCGGACACCTGGCCCCCGCTTAGGGCTATCGTGAGCGATCTTTGCTTTACCCAAATCTCTAAGGTGCCGGAGAAGCCGACTTACCGATTGCCTCTCAACACCTAATTCTTCAGCAACTTCACGAGCATTCAGGGCTTTCCCTTCACGGAGCTGAGCGATAATCCAGTCCTCCGTAGTTACCGCACTGACTACAGGGGAAGCTTCGCCGTCAAAAGCCGTCCTGGCTTGCGCGGACAATATCCATTCGGGAGCATCCCTCAGCTGCTCCAGAAAGCCCTGTCTTGCATACCATCCTAAGGTTTCCTGAGCCTGCGCCTCCGACACCTGCATAAGCCGAGCGGCAGTAGAAGTCATCAAGATCGGGTTATTTGCCAAATGGCGTGTAACCAAGAGACCATTCACGCTATCGAAAATGGGGTCCCCAAATGTTGCACGCAGCTGATATAACGCCTTGATGAAATCTTGATCCACCTCGCCAGAAGGCAAAGTTACTTCAACAAACGGTCCATCAGTGCTCAGGCTCGGGGCCTGCCTGCCGCTTGAGAGCATAGAGACCCACATGCGGTCGAAACCACGCGACGATTCCTCAGCGAGACTCAACTGCCTTAGAGCCCCCATGAGCACTGGATTCCGCGGGATAGATTGGGTGGTCAAAATTCTTTCTTTGCGAACACCCACTGGAAGGCTACCAGGAGACCACACTGTCAAGCTGGTGGGAGACTGGTCTACGACTATTGCTGCGGTAGCTCCCCAGTCGCGGTGCGCGAACGCATTGGAAACAACTTCATCAACCGCCGTTGTCGGGAACGCGGGAATCGGAAACTCCTGCCCATTCGGGAGCTGGACTCGAGCTATCTCCTGAGATGTGTGGTCCTTGATGAGCGCACGGAGCCGTTCCGAAGCTGTAATTAACGGTGCCGAGATCTCGGTCACCTTTGGATCACCACTGGGCACCTCCCGAAGAAGGTAACGAACCACCGACCGGTTATGTAGCGGCTGCATGAAGAGTATTTCCGCCGCGAAAGTCAGTCTCCCATCGGGCTTGAGCAGGCCTAACTCACTGCATAGTTCGAGCCCCGTCCGCGGAACCGGTGACCCGTCTCCCAAGGCTTTCTTCCGATTTGCCAGGAGGACTCTCGCCCGTTCAACGGCTTGTGAGTCCAAGTCTTCAGGCCCTCGCCGCGACGCCATAGCACTGAAATCTGGATTGGCACGTGCCAGATGGATACTCCGACGCTCGTCTTCCCCCAGTGGGACACAGCTTTTCCCTACGCGCTTACTCGCTTGACCTTTGGATCGTTGGTAGAGCGCCATCCCTCGCGGAACACGCAAGATTATCAAGCGCACGTTGCACCACTCGATGTCAAAAGCCTCTACTTGGATATGCGGCTGGGTCTTGCTGTAGATCTTCTCCACCAACCAGTCGCAAGCACGGTCAGTTCCAGTAAACGCAGATGGTCCCGACTTCTTGTCATTAACGCCAAGGACGATATATGCGACTCCGCTATCCGCGTTGGAAAAGCAAATAACTTCGTCGACGAGAAATTCTATTAAGCCCGCATCGGGATTCTTATTCATCGGATGCACAGCGGGATCTTCTTTGAAGTCCAATATCTGAGATTCCCTACTGCCAGCACTCTCACCAGCTTCAATCGCAGAAAGCGCTTCCCTTACAACCTCAAACTCCGCATCGACCATGCAATGAGAATAACAGGAATAATGCACGAGTTGTTCGAAACAACTCCAAACAACTTACAAACAACTCCGCCTTAAAATATCCCCGAAAATACCCTATATCTGCAGATCAAAGCAGCTATCAGGAGTTGTTTGGAGTTGTTCAGAGTTGTTTATTACTCACCGCTTTACTCTCGCAACTCACGTCGCCCGCGATTCCTGAGCCCCGCGCCACGTGATCACCGCACCGGCGGCTGCGATCAGAACAATGCCTGTAACCATGGACCAGGTCAGGTGGTCGCCGGAAAACGCCCAGCCCAAGATCGCGCCAATCACCGGATCTAGGGCAAAAAGCGTACCGACGACCGCCGCCGAGACAATCCCCGCCGCAATCGTGTCCATCACATACGGAATCACCGCACCGATGAACCCGGAGATGACGATGGTGACCCACACGGGGGCGTCGATAAGCGGAACTGCTCGAACTGAGAAAGGAGCAAGGATCAGCGCGGCAACAACCACAGACAAGGCAAGGTCCGACATGCTGCCGTTTTCGGTGCTCCCCATACGCTCGGCGAACACCGTGTAACCAGCGAAGAAACAGGCGCCGACCACAGCAAAGCCAACACCGAGCGGATCCAGATCATTCGATGGATTCGCAATCAACGCCACACCCACGAACGCGGCGATGGCCCACAAGCGGGAGCGCCACATCTTCAGCCCCAGGAAAGACACAACGCAGGGGCCGAGGAAATCGATGGTGACGGCAACGCCTAGGGGCAGGCGGGCGATAGCCGCATAAATCATCACGCTCATCATGCCCATGGTCACGCCGTAGACCGCGATGTTGATCGCCCGGGCGCGGGTCATGCCGCTCAGCTTCGGACGGAACAACAACACCATGATCACGGCCGCGGCCGTCATGCGCAGGCCGGACACACCCGGCGCGCCAATAGGCTCGAGCAGGTCTCTTACCAAAACGGCAGCGGCCTGCGTGCCTAGCGAGCCGATCAGGACCATCAAAACAGGAGCCGCTGGCAGGGCAAGAAACGCGTTCATGCCCTGGCGGCTCATGCGGAATTGATTACGTTCACGCGCCACGCGCGCCAGATTAGTGCAAACGCCGGACTGGGGGGTCACATCCATGGCAGCGAAATAGTAAAGATAGTAAAAATAGTAAAGATAGTAAGAAGTAGTAAGGAGGCACGATGCCGACGATTCAAAGGCGCCCCAAGAACCCCTTCACTGCGACAGTGGGAAAAACGCCACTCGTTCTTGCAGGACGCGATGAGCACCTCCACGATTTCGACGCCGCCATCCAAGATGGGCCGGGAAGCCACGAACGCATCTCCATCATCACCGGCCCAAGAGGCGTGGGCAAGACCGTTCTGCTGAATGAGTTTGAGGAAGTTGCGAAGGCGCACACGTGGCACGTCATTTCCGAAACAACAACACGCGGTTTCAACGACCGCATCCGCGACCGTGCATTCAACCTCTTGCAAGAGCTTTCCAGCGAACCCAAGCGCCGCCTATCCAGCGTCAATACGCCTTGGTTTGGCCTTGCCACAGAACCGGTGTCCGGCTTCTCACCCACCCCCACATTGAGATCGGTGCTCGACGAACTTCTTGGGCGGCAGGCCGAGATAGATGCCCGGCACAATCAGGAACCCGTTGGCCTACTGATCACGTTGGACGAGCTGCACTACGCCCACATGGATGAGATCATTGAGTTCGGCACAACAGTCCAGCACCTCGTCCGAGAGGACCGCGAGATTGCGGTTGCGATGGCTGGCATCCCTGGCGCGATAAAACCCCTGCTTGCTGCCGATGAAGGACGCAACCCCGTAACCTTCTTACGCCGCGCAAACAGGATTGAAACCGGAATGGTTTCAATTGAGGAAGTCCGGAGGGCGCTGGAAGAGACCACCGCCCAAGTCGGGGTCACCTGGTCCTCAGATGCACTGGATACGGCATCCATGGCAACCGGCGGCTACCCGTTCATGATCCAACTGGTCGGGCAGCACGCGTTCCGCAACCTTAGCGGCAGCAAGATCGACGAAGACGCTGTTTCACTTGGAATTGGTGCTGCTAGGAGGAAGCTCGGACAGCTCGTCCATGAACCGTCTATCGCGGATCTTTCAGAAGTGGATCGCACTTTTCTTACCGCAATGTCCACCGACGACGGTCCCTCGCGCATGTCAGATATCGCGGCACGCATGGGCGTTGATGCGCAATACGCGGGAACCTACCGCAAGCGGCTTATAGACGCTGAAATGATCCGCCCCACATCACACGGTTACGTCGATTACGAGCTACCCTACATGCGCGAATATCTGCGCTCTCACCATGCAGCCGATGCGATGGCGCAGTTTTCCATCTGGCCGGAGTGAGAGCGCACCCCGGCCCCAACCGAAAAGGTCTAGTGCCCGCGCGGCTGGTCGATCGGCTTGCCGTCCTCAAAGTAGGCACGTACGTGGTTATCAAACACAGACAGCGCTGCGCTAACAGTCATCCCACCGCTCGTACCCAACGACTCGATGTGTGTTGCTCCCGTTCCAAGCACGTAGAAGGAGATTGCTCACGAGCTGAGGCATACCGTAGAATGCTTTCGTTAGGCTAGGCAGCCCTAACTTGAGTTTCTTTTTACCTACGAAAGGCGTAATCTTGGCACTCTTTGGCTCTCGTCCCTTCAAGGCAGCCGCAGCCACTCTCACCGCGGCGTTCATGCTTGCCAGCTGCTCCAGCGGCGCAGGCGCCCCGACAGCTGCTCCAGAAGCTTCCGATGCCAACGGGGCAGACGAGCGCATCGTCACAATAGGCCTCGGCGACGTCGATACGATCCTTGCCCTGGGCGAACAACCGGTCGGTTACGCCACCTGGGAACAGGAAGGTTCGGGCGATCCCTCCGGACTTGGGCCGTGGGCCAAGGACAAGCTCACTGTCGAGCCAAACCCAATCCGTGGTACCACCACCGAATTCAGTACCGACACTGCCGAACAAGTGGCTGCGCTGAACCCGACCAAGATTATTGCGGTCAACAGCGGTCTCGAAGCAGACAAGAAGGCGCTGCTCGAGCAGATCGCACCGACGACTTTCCACTCGGATGAGTACCCGGATTGGCAAGTACCCTGGGAAGTACAGATCAAGGAAATCTCCAAGGCCTTAGGCAAAGAAGACGAAGGCCAAAAGCTTATCGACGACTCCGAGCAGGCTTTCAAAGACTTCCGCGAAGCACACCCAGAGTTGCAGGGCAAAACAGCCGTAATCGGCATGCCCTACGACGGGAAGCTCGGCGTGTACACCTCAGGCGACGGCCGCGGTGCTTTCATCGAAAAGCTTGGTTTCAAAATCCCAGAGAAGTTCAACGGCGATGGCTCCAGCTTCTTCCTCGATTGGTCCCCCGAGAACTACGCTGACTTCAATGACGTGGACTACCTCTTCGTGTTGGACTACTATGGCGCGATCGATGCGCTGAAGAACGACAAGGCTTTCATGGATCTTGATGTCAACAAGCGTGGCGGGCTCTACTGGCTAGACACCGATACTGCCAACGCAATGAGCATGCCAAACCCCCTCACGATCCCGTACGCAATCGAGCAGATCGAGAAACAGCTCTAGGCATTTCAGGGGGCGGGTGCCTACCGGGGGACGACCAGTGGGCCACCGCTCACCGGATCGGACGCCACAACCGCAGGCAGATCGAAAACGCGGCTCAGCAAAGACTCTGTAACCACCTCGGCAGGCGCACCGACCGCACGAACCTCGCCGCGCTGCATCACGATCAGCTGATCTGAGTAGCGTGCGGCGAGGTTCAAATCATGCAACACCATGAGCACAGTTCGCCCCTCCTGATCAGCGAGGCGACGTACAAGCGACAAGACCTCGACGGAGTGGGACAAGTCGAGGTATGTCGTTGGCTCGTCCAAAAACACAAGCGGAGTGTCCTGCGCTAAGACCATCGCGATCCAGGCGCGCTGGCGCTGTCCGCCAGAAAGCCGCTCGAGCGGACGATCTGCAAACTCCGCAATATTGGTCAGCTCCATCACAGCATCAACCGCACGCGCATCCTCAGCAGAGGCCTGCCGTAGCCAGGACTGGTGCGGGTGGCGTCCGCGGCTCACCAGATCGCGGACCGTCAGCCCCTCGGGGGCAACAGGTGTCTGTGGCAGTACTGCAAGCTGGCGCGCAATCTCGCGGCGCTTCAGTTTCGCCGTGTCCACGCCGTTCAGCGTGACCGTGCCGTGATCGCATGCAATAAGCCCAGCGGTAGCTCGCAACAGCGTTGACTTGCCGCAACCATTCGGACCGATGAGTGTGGTGACGCCGCCTTGAGGCACGTCGAGATCAATGCCATCAACGATGACGGTAGCGCCATAACTCACCTTGAGATTTCGAACTTGAAGCATCATACGGACACCTTTCGTGTTGCGCGCAGCAGCGTGTAGAGCAGTACTGTGCCACCAATCGCGGTTGTGGCTATCCCCACCGGCAGGTTCCCGGGCACCAAGATGCGTACCGCTACGTCAGCGCCGGACACGATCGCCGCACCAGCGAGCATTGCTGTTCCTAAAGGCGGCGTCGCTGCTTGCGTGATCTTGCGTCCGATCTGTGGCGCAACAAACGCCACGAATGCTATCGGACCAGAGGCTGCGACAGCCATCGATGCCAGCACGACAGCCATGAGCATGAGGATGAGTTGCATATGCCGAGGCTCCACCCCGAGGCCAGCAGCCGTATCCTCGCCTAAAGAGAGCGCCTGAAGGTTGAAGGCTGCCCACCGCAAGAGTGGAATAACAACTGCCAGAGCAATAAGCACAGCGAGGGCATCGCGCCAGTTCGAAGAACCCACCGAACCGGTGATCCACGCCTGCGCTTTGCCCACATCGCGATAGTCGGCGCGAACGAGCAGGAACGAGTTGTAGGCCATCGCTAACGCGTTGATAATGATCCCGGCGAAGACAAGCTGGAAAGACCCGAGCCCCGCGCCACGGCTCAGCCCCCAGATTGCCGCGGACACCACTAATCCACCGAGGAACGCGCTGAGGGGGACTCCCAGTACATGCAGCAGCATTCCGGAGCTTCCACCAGTAAGTAACGCAGTCAATGCGAAAGCGGAGGCACCCGAGGTGACGCCCAAGATGTCTGGGCTTGCCAAAGGATTCCTCGTGATGGTCTGGAAGATCGCCCCCGCAAAACCCAGCGCAGCTCCTACTCCCAAAGCTGTCACTACCCGCGGCAGACGCCACTCAAGAATCACCGTACGAGCCAATTCCGTGGTTTGGCCCATGAGCGCAGAAACAATATCCCGGACCGTAAGCTCGAAGTCTCCGACCATGACACCCCCAAGGGCCGCGGCGAGAGCCAACACCGCAAGGACACCATTCGTCACGAAAACCCGCATCACAGTTTCGCCCCTTTCCGCAAGATGTACAGGGCGAATGGGGCGCCAACGAAGGCGAGCGTGATGCCCACCTGCAATTCGCCAGGCCGTGCGATGATGCGTCCGATAACGTCGGCAAGCAACAGCAGCGAGGCCCCAGCCAGCGCGGAACACGGCAGCACCCAGCGGTAATCTGGCCCCGTAACGGCGCGCACGAGGTGCGGAACGACCAGGCCGACGAACCCGATCGGGCCCGCGCCAGCCACCGCGGCACCAGTAAGCAATGCAACCACGATGATGCCCACGGCCCGCGCGATATTCACTCTCACGCCAAGTGCACTGGCCACGTCATCTCCCAAGTTCAGGAGGTTCACCTGATGTGCCGTGCCAAAGGCGAGCACAAGCCCGAGGAGTATCACCGGGGCAAGCACCGCGACCACTTGCATGTCGCGCCCAGCTATAGCGCCCGCTGTCCAAAACCGCATCTCATTGAGGCTTTGCGTATTCGTCAGCACAATGCCGCTAGTAAGCGCACTACAAACCGCACCCAGCGCAGAACCTCCGAGCACGACCATGATCGGCGTAGATCCCAGGCTCCTCATACTGAGCACGAACACGAGCGCCACCGCAAGTATTGCACCGAGGAATCCCACCCCAACAGTGCCCAATACTGACATTGAGCCGTGAAAGGAAATGGCTGCTGCCACTGCAAGAGCCGCGCCGGGACCGACGCCCAGCAGGTTTGTGTCCGCAAGCGGATTTCTGGTGTGACCCTGCAGCAGCGCGCCCGCCGTACCCAACGCTGCCCCCACCAACAGGCCGAGCAGGGTGCGCGGAACTCGAAGTTGCGCGATGATCTTCGCCTCGTCGCTGGACGCCTCAAGTCGTTCGGATCCTCCTGGGAATGCCAGCACGATTCCATCACGAACCGCGCTCAGCGTTGCCCCGAATCCCATTTCGCGCGCCCCGAACAACAAAGACAGCACTGCTGCACACACGGTAGAAGCCGCAAGGAAAACAACAAACCCTACGTGTCTATTCACGCTGTACCCCCGTTAACGCCAGTACCCCATGAACGACACGTGGTGGCGAGGCACACCCACCTCGCTCACCAGCAGTCGCCGCATCGCCTTCACGGCCGTATTCTTCCCTGCGATCCAGTAATAGGTATGCCCTGCAGCATCCAAAGCGGAAGCTATGGATTCACCACTGCTGGAGTACGTGGGTGTCTCCCAGACCTCGTCATGCGAGACTTCATCTACGAGATCAGGTTTCCCAGCTCCCATAGGTACAGCAGCGCTGCGGGAATCAACCTCGTCTTTCAGTTGCGTAAGAAGCAAGTCCCCGTAATCGACGTCATCGTGTTCGCGGAAGTGCCAGCGGACGTCGACCTGTACAGGGGCGTCGATGGGCAAGTGGTTGCCGGCCGGTACCTCAATGTCAGCAGACCCGGCGAGGCCCTCGGGCCAATCTTCCAAAATGCGGGCTATTGCGGGAAGCGCGGTTTCGTCACCATAGAGGCATGCCCTTGCTGCAGACCCCGGATTGAATTCGATGCCAACCCCGGAGTCATCATCGCGAGTTGGTCCAATTATCAGGAGCTGCTGCCCAGGTTGCGCGTCTTGCGCCCACGCCGAGGCTGGACCGGGATTGTCATTGTGCAGAACAAAGTCCACATCCACTTCATCCGGGCCATCGGCATACCGCCGGAGCTTTCGAATCGAGTAGGTACGGAGGTGCCCGCGCGTGTGCTCCGGCATCGCACGCCACGCGTCCCACCACCCTTCCTCCGGGAGGCTCAGCACTCCACTGGCGGGCGGGATCAGCAGTTTGATACGCAAATCCCTGATGGGCACGGCAGGCCCCATAGCGTCGATTCCGGTGAACGTCACCCGTTGGAAGTTCGGCGCGACGCGTTCACTGCGGACGACGGTTGCAAGGAAAGGCCTGAAACTCACGCCGCAAACTATATAGGGTTGCCTAGCCTAAGGAAAATGTTGAGGTACGTAGTCCCCTAACGTAGTCCCCTAACGCCCGCGTAGCTGGAGTCGGCCAGGATGCGGCTACACCTCGCCGGGGAACTCGACCGTCGTGCCGTCGATCACATTGGACGGCACACCAATCTTGCCGGTGGCGCGGACGTCGGCGAACCCGTCGAGTGAATCGCGCAGGGTGAGGAAGCGTTTGAGGTTGCGCAGGTCGGTGACGTCGAGAAGTTCGGCGTCACCGAACACCTGCGGATCTGCCTTGAACCGCGCGATGACATCCGTGCAGTCAGGACAGTCGGGGTGGACGAAAATCTCAATGCTCACTCGTTGCTCCTAGTGGCCGCGCGGCTGGTCGATCGGCTTGCCGTCCTCAAAGTAGGCACGTACATGGTTACCAAACACAGACAGCGCTGCGCCGATGGCCATGTGCATGTCCAGGTACTGGTAGGTGCCAAGACGTCCACCGAACAGCACCTTGTTTTCGCGGGACTCGGCTGCGGCGAGGCGTCGATAAGCCTCCAGCTTCGAGCGGTCTTCCGGGGTGTTGATTGGGTAGTACACCTCATCGTCGCCCTCAGCGAAGCGGGAGTATTCCTTCACAATGACGGTCTTGTCGGCAGGATAACTATCCTGCCGCTCCGGGTGGAAATGGCGGAACTCGTGGATGCGGGTGTACGGCACGTCCGCGTCGTTGTAGTTCATCACAGAGGTGCCCTGGAAGTCGCCGGTGTCCAGTACTTCCTGCTCAAAGTCGAGGGTGCGCCAGCCGAGGTGGCCTTCGGCGTAGTCAAAGTAGCGGTCCAGCGGGCCGGTGTAGACGACCGGGGCGTCGGGAGATTCGGCGCGGATGGCGTCGCGGACGTCGAACCAGTCGGTGTCTAGGCGGACGTCGATAAGCTCGTGCGCAGCCATCTTCTCCAGCCACGCTGCGTATCCGTCAACCGGCAGGCCTTCGTACTTGTCGTTGAAGTAGCGGTTGTTAAACGTGTAGCGAACCGGCAGGCGCGAAATGATTTCCGGCGGCAGATCAGTCGGATCGGTTTGCCACTGTTTGGCGGTGTAGTGCTTCACAAAAGCGTCGTACAGCGGCTTGCCAATCAGCGCAATGCCGCGCTCCTCCAGGTTGGTTGCGGCCGCTGGGTCGAGGCCTTCGCGCTGCTGTTCAATCAGTTCGCGAGCCTCGTCCGGCGAGTAGTACTTGCCAAAGAACTGGTTGATCAGGCCCAGGCCCATAGGGAATTGGTAGGCGGTGCCGTCGTGCATGGCAAACACGCGGTGCTGGTAGTCGGTGAACTCGGTGAAGCGGTTGACGTACTCCCACACGCGATCGTTCGAGGTGTGGAACAGGTGCGCGCCGTACTTGTGCACCTCAATGCCGGTTTCTGGCTCCTTTTCGCTGTATGCGTTGCCGCCGATGTGGTTGCGCTTTTCCACCACCAGCACGCGCTTGCCCAGCTCGCTCGCCGCCTGCTCCGCCACGGTCAGGCCGAAAAACCCGGATCCAACAACAATGAGGTCATAAGTCATAGGTGCCATTTTCGCACAGTTGCTTTTCGACGCCACGCTTCACGACACGCCGCAAAGTCTCAAGGTTCACGTGAGGGTTGAGATTGCGGTAGCCTGCAGTTAACTATTGTCACATCAGCCACAGGAGTGAAACCGTGCAACATCGTCGACAGTGGGCCAACCCCATGTTCGCCGTCCTTTTGGCGGTGGCCATGGTCGCCTCCGCTGCATTTGGTGGCCAACACATTCTGCAAGTACAAAACGTCGCGCCGGCAGCCACTGGCGTCTACGCAGACGAAGCCAGCTTTGACACCGGCGCCAACATCACGGTTGATGACGCCGCGGTGCGCACCCAATCCGGTGAGGAAGACACCGTCCGCCGCGTAGTCAAAGAGTTCACGCGCGAGCGCGAGTTCTCGGTTGTTGCGCTGACCTGGAAGGGCCCACGCGACATCGTCGCTTACGTGCGCTCCCAGCGTGCCGACGGCTCCTGGAGCCCCTGGTTCGAAATGGACCCCGACGACTCCCCCACCGGTGTGGAAACCAGCGGCACCGAACCGATCTTCGTTGAGCGCACCAAGCGCATCCAGGTTTCCACCGGCAACGTGGACCTGCTCGAAGACGGCCGCGCCGCCTCCGAAGCACCGACCACGGCCCGCGACATCCAAGCCGTGTTCCTTGACGGCGGCGTGGACGAAAACGTGATCACCCCGGCCGCGGATTCCTACTCCCGCGCCATGCCGAAGGTAATCACCCGCGCACAATGGGGCGCAACAAGCAGGAACACCCCGTACTACTCCGAGCCCGTCAAGGCCGTGACCGTGCACCACACCGCAGGTTCCAACAACTACTCCCGCGCTGAGTCCGCCGGCATTGTCCGCTCCATCGAGCACTACCACGCGCACGTCCGTGGCTGGGGCGACATCGGCTACAACGCGCTGGTAGACAAGTACGGCAACATCTACGAAGGCCGTGCCGGCGGTCTGGACCGCGCAGTCCAAGGCGCACACGTGGGCGGCTTCAACACCAACACCTGGGGCGTGTCCATGATGGGCGACTACTCCAAGACCGCACCCACCACCGCGTCCCTGCAGGCAATGGGTGAACTGATTGGTTGGAAGGCTGCCGTCGCAGGCTTCGACCCGATGGGCACCAGCTACCTGTCTGCAGACTTCAGCTTCGCAGGCGCCCGCTACGGCGCGGGCAAGGGCGCATACTTCCCCAATGTAAACGCCCACCGTGACTTCCACTTCAGCGACTGCCCGGGTGACAGGTTGTACAACAGACTGCCCGACATTCGTCGAGTAGCAAAGGTGAAATACACCGCAACCAAGGCGTCGCGCTCGTTCGTCAGCCCGGCCATCCCGAACAGGGACGGCACCAACACCACGGTGACCAGCCCGTCGAACGGCACTGGAACTAAGGTTGCCAACACGCTGACCAAGCTTGCCGACGGCGATACCGCCACCATCGCAACCGTCGTAGGCACCATCGCCGGCGTGGCCCTGATCTACGCACTACAGAACGGCCAGCTGGGCGACCAGGTCAAAAACGTCGGCGGCACCGAGATCATCTCCGGCATCACCGTCCAGGACGTCACCCCCATGATTGGCCCAGCCCTTGAGGTTGTTGGCAGCTCCGAAGCATCCACCGTGTGGAAGTCCTTCGAACCTATCATGGGCAAGCTCGCGGGTACGGTCTCCGGCGTGGGCGGCCAGCAGATGGCGCTCTACGCAAACGGCCTCGCCGTGAAGGACACCGACGGCGAGATCTACGCCCTAGTCGGCCAGATCGCCAACGCCTGGCTGCAGCAAGGCCTCGACGCAGGCCCGCTGGGCATGCCGATCACGCCGCAGCGCAACGCCAACCACGATGAAATCCGCATGGACTTCCAGGGTGGCGCGATCGTCTACTCCATCTCCCAGCGCAACATCAACATCATCACGAACTAAACACTGAGGACAGGCGGCAGGTTACGCCTGGTTGTAGGAACGCAGCACGGCGTCCTCCCACTTCGCAATGAGCCGGTCCCGGTCGGGGCCGGCCATTTCGTTTTGGAAGGTGGTGGGCGTGCCGAGGGTAAACGGGGCGTCGATAAGCGAAATGCCCATTGCCGCAGCCGAGGCTGCCCCCATCACTGTGGTTTCGATGTTGGCCGGGCGCACCACGTCAAAGCCGAGGATGTCCGCCTGCATCTGCATCAACAGATCATTGCTGGTCATGCCACCATCAACCTTCAGCTGGGTTGGCTCGCCGCCCATCGCGCGGACCACCTCCAGCGTCTGCAAACACGTCGCCTCCAGCGCCGCACGCGCAATGTGCCTGCGATCCACAAAACGCGTCAGACCAGTAATAATGCCACGCGCATCCGGACGCCAACGCGGCGCAAACAACCCCGAAAACGCCGGCACAATAGTCACCCCGCCGCTATCCGGCACCTGGCTGGCCAGCGCCTCCGTCTCCGCGGCGGTGCGAATGATGCCCAGCTGATCACGCAGCCACTGCACCAGCGAACCGCCAACCGCGACCGACCCCTCAAGCGCATACACCGGCGGCTGGCCTGCAACCTGGTACGCCACCGTGGTTAACAGGCCAGTGTCGCTGATGTTGAGCTGCGTACCCGTGTTGAGCACCATAAACAGCCCCGTGCCGTACGTCATCTTCGCACTGTTTTCCTCCAGGCACCCCTGCCCAAACAGCGCCGCCTGCTGATCTCCCAGCACCCCAGTAATCGGCGTGTTTGCTAACGGTCCCCTTGCGCGCACCGAGCCAATCTTGCCTATCGACGCCCCAATCTCCGGCAACACCCCCACCGGCACCCCAACCGCCTCACATAATTCCTCGTCCCAGTTAAGCGTCTGCAAATCCATCAGCAACGTACGGCTTGCATTGGTTACGTCTGTGACGTGCAACGCCCCGTCCGTAAGATTCCAGATCAGCCAGGTATCAATCGTGCCAACTAGGAGCTCGCCCCGCTCCGCCCGCTCGCGCGCATTGGGGACGTTGTCCAGGATCCACGCCCACTTCGGCCCCGCCGGATAGGAATTATGCAACAAGCCCGTCTTGCGCTGGTACGCATACGGATCCCCGTCATGGTTCGTCCTTGTGTCTTGCCACACAATCGCGTTATAAATCGGCTTGCCGGTGGCCTTCTCCCACACCACCGCCGTCTCCCGCTGGTTAGTAATCCCCAGCGCTACAACATCACGCTCATCAATATCCTTGCTTGCCAAGGCCTCTACAATCGCCCGGCGAGTGTTACGCCAAATCTCCTCCGGGTCATGCTCCACCCACCCCTGCCTGGGCAAATACTGCTTATGCTCAAACTGCGCTTGGGAGACAACCTGGCCGTGGTCATCCGTAATAAACACGCGCGTGGACGTCGTTCCCTGATCAATGGCAGCAACAAGCGGCATGCCTGGAGATCATACTGCGAACATTGCCTCCATTTGCCTCGACCACTCCCGGAACCCAATATCCAGCCGCCCATCCATCGGCCTAACCCCCGGATACTGATTGAGCAAGGCCTGCAACTGCTGGATCATCCCTGGATTGAACACATCGTCCCAGCCCACGCGGAAAAACACGGCACCTTTATTCTGCAGCTGTTTCTCCCTATGACGCTCACTGCGCAACGCGCTTAGCGCATCCCCCATCGCGCCGCTGGTCTTCTCCGCGCCGTCAGCTTCCACCACGATGAACTCATTGATAATGCAGTCCACCCACGCGGCTGTGATGCCACCCAGCTCATCAGCAATTTGATACCCCACCTGGAACTCAATGGTCTCCACTCCCGTCAGGCGGCCATGCTTGATCGCCCACAGCAGCGTGTCACGCACCAAGGTCTCGAGCACGCTTGCCGACGTCTCCCCCGCCCCCTCAATCAACCTCCTAAACGGTTTAATGCCCCTGGCCTGCGGTAATACTTCCGTTTTCTCCAGCAACGTCTCCACCGTGAGATGCGCGTGCTGCCACCTGGCAGACTCAATCTGCACCAACGCGTCCAACCTGCCGTAATAACGGAACGTGTCAAACATCGCCCGGACCCCGATTGTGCTTTTGACCCCCTTGACGGTGCAGGTCTCCGCGTCCCGGAGGATTCCACCGTGATAGACCTTGTCCCTGTATTTAGCTCCCCAGGTTCTCGAGTTCCCTGGCAGAACCAAGTCCACTTTCTCTACCCACTTGAGCGTTGAGAGTCCCATCCAGCGTGCTGCTGCTGGCCCCGTGATCACTGCTGTTTTACATTGCCCAGCCACTTTCGCAATCAGAGCGAGTTCGGCTTCCCTTTTCTTTGTGTAATCCCCCATGCGGTTATTTCTACCGCATCTTTGTGAGTTTCACACGCGCTTTTCATTATCTGCTAGGAGCGCGCGAGGTTCCCCTAGCAGACAATGAAAACGCCCCTCCATTTCCGCTGGTCAAATATA
>NZ_KV786458.1:0-617 GCF_001806945.1 Corynebacterium sp. HMSC30G07
GTGCTCTGACGGATTGTAAGCGCACGGTTTCAGGAACTCTTTCACTCCCCTCCCGGGGTACTTTTCACCATTCCCTCACGGTACTATCCACTATCGGTCACACTGAGTATTTAGGCTTACCGGGTGGTCCCGGCAGATTCACAGCAGATTTCACGGGCCCGCTGCTACTCGGGGAAAAACACATACACCCAACACAGCTATGTCTTCGCGTACAGGACTCATCACCTTCTCCGGTGCACCATCCCAGGCGCTTCCGCTGACACAACCACATCAAGCAAGTCACTAGCAGATAACTTACGATGCGCCCCACAACCCCACATGCGCAACCCCTGCCAGGTATCACACACACATGGTTTAGCCTCATCCGCGTTCGCTCGCCACTACTAACGGAATCACAATTGTTTTCTTCTCCTGCGGGTACTGAGATGTTTCACTTCCCCGCGTTCACCCCCATACAGGCTATAGATTCACCTGCAGGTAACACCACATAACTGGTGCCAGGTTTCCCCATTCGGACATCCTCGGATCAACGCTTAGTTGGCAACTCCCCGAGGCTTAACGCAGCCTCACACGTCCTTCATCGGCTCAGCATGCCAAGGCATCCACCGTACGCCCTT
>NZ_KV786459.1:0-45073 GCF_001806945.1 Corynebacterium sp. HMSC30G07
TCGGCGAAAACGATCGCAAAAGAGGGCCAATCTCTCCTACTCGGTGAAGCCGATTTCATTAGAAAAGTTAGCCAATTTTCGGGCGGCAGAATCTCGACGATCAAACTCTCGATCGGCACTTTCCAAGACATTCAGGATGGTCGCGGCCTGATCTTGGGAAAGTATGACTGATGACGATGATGCCATTGCTGCCTCGTTCATTGCGCGGCGAAGAGCGTTCGCGTTTCTACGGAACGTCTCTCTGGGTACTGGCACCGAAATCATGAGTGCAGCATACACCGGCAGGGCGGAAGCGGGAAGGCCAAACCAGCCCGGCCAGATGCTTGAAGACCCCAATCAGGCTGGACCCCCGACTGGAAGGCCGCCTCACCGGACACATTCCGGCCGGTGTAGGGGCTGGTAGGCCCCTAGTGCTGGTGGTAGTCCGCCAAGAAGTTGCCCAGGCGCTCGATGGCGTTTTCCAGCTGGGATGCCCACGGCAGGGTGACCACGCGGAAGTGGTCCGGGGTGGGGTAGTTAAACCCGGTGCCCTGGACCATGAGGATCTTCTCGGACTTGAGCAGATCCAGCATGAAACGTTCATCGTCGTGGATGTTGTACATCTCCGCGTCGATCTTGGGGAAGCAGTACAGCGCACCTTTCGGCTCCACCACGGAGATGCCGGGGATTTCGCGCAGCTTCTTCACCGCAACGTCGCGCTGCTCGTGCAAACGCCCACCATCTGCAGTCAGCTCATAGATGGACTGGCGGCCACCAAGCGCCACCTGGATCGCGTGCTGGCCTGGCACGTTCGCACATAGACGGGTGCCGGAGAGCAGGTCAAGGCCTTCGATGAAGCCTGCCGCGCGTCGACGCGGACCCGTAATAATCATCCACCCAGAGCGGTAACCACACACGCGGTACGCCTTGGATAGGCCGTTGAAGGTCACGCACACCAGGTCGGGGGCGACTTCGGCCATGGAGATGTGCTTCGCACCGTCATAAAGCACGCGGTCATAAATCTCATCCGCAAGCACCATCAGCTCATGCTCACGAGCAATGTTGGCAATGCCTTCAAGAATCTCACGCGAGTACACCGCACCCGTCGGGTTGTTCGGGTTGATCACCACAATCGCCTTGGTGCGCGGCGTGATCTTTGAACGGATGTCCTCCAGCGACGGGTTCCAGTTGTCCTCCTCATCACACATGTAGTGGACCACCTTGCCGCCGGCCAGGGTCGAAGCAGCAGTCCACAGAGGGTAGTCGGGGGCGGGGATGAGGATCTCGTCACCGTCGTTAAGAAGTGCCTGAGTGACCATGCTGATCAGCTCACTGACGCCATTGCCCAGGTAGACATCATCAACGTCAAAATCCGGGAAGTCCTCAATCGTCTCGTAACGGGTCACCACGGCGCGACGTGCGCTGATGATGCCTTTAGACGTGGTGTAGCCCTGCGACGTTGGCAGATTGGCAATCATGTCACGCATGATCACGTCCGGCGCCTCAAAACCGAAGATCGCCGGGTTGCCGGTATTCAGCTTCAAGATGGTGTGGCCGTCACGCTCCATCTGCTCCGCAGTCGCCGTCACCGGGCCACGGATGTCATAGAACACGTTCTTGAGCTTCTCCGCCTGATCAAAATGGCGGTGCTTTTTCAACTGCTTCTTCACCTTCTTTTTACCGCTCTTCTTACCGCTGCCGTTTTTCGCCATGTGGCAATACTAGTCCCGCGGCTTGAAACGATTCATCGTTTGCTGCGCCATATTCAACGCATCCCCCGTCAACCGGTCAATCTGCGCCCTACGCTCCAATTTGCGCTGCGCCAACTCGTACGCCTGGGACTGCTCAAGCTCCAACTGACGCGCACGCACCACCTGGCGGCGCTGCTTCTCCAGCTCACGGATGGAGGGCTGGTACCAATTGTCGGGCCCAACCTTCATCACGTACAGCAACACAAACAGCGTTGGAATGACCAAGAGCAGCAGGCTAGACATCATGGGCCCCGCTAAGGCGCTCGCGGCAAAACTGGCACCGACCGTGCCCAACGTGCCCAGCCAGAACACGCCCGCGCGGGTCCTTTGACCTTGCCTACGCGCAAGCACAATCTCGCGCGCCGAGTACAGCTTGTCCGCACCCTGGCCACCAAACTCCACAGGTTGCAAGGTGTTTGCGGGCTGCGTGCTCGGCGGCGCCGACGGCAGGTCCGCCAAGATCGGGCGCAGATCATTGTTCGTCTGCGCGCTGGCAACCTGGTTGCAGCGCTGGTCGAACTCGTCCATGGTCAACCGGCCCTCGCCAAGCGCGCGGCCAAGGGTGTCCATGGCGTGCATACGCTCAGCGTCGCCGATCCTCATATTGCCGTAGGGAGTGCTCACAATTCCTTTATCCTAGCGGCCCAGCAGGTGCCTTACTGCCAGCGCTGGTCAGCACCAGTGACGCGGTCCGCGTAACGCTGTTGGGACGCGGCATACTCCTCTTCCGGCAGCTGGTAAAAGTACACGCGCGGCAACACAGCCTCGACCTTGTCTAGGTACGTGGTCACAAACGCGTCGACCTCATCGCGCTGAGCGGCGTCCTCGCTGACGTAGATGAACAGCGGACGTGCCAGCGGGTAGTTGCCGCTACGCGCTTCGTCTAACGACGGCGCAACGCCGTCCACCAGCACATTATCGATGTGGGTGCGCGTGTGATCCTCCGTAGCCAAGTAATTGCCAATGCCCATGAAGCTCAACGCATTGACGTCTTCAGCAACCCAACCCGAGAGCTCCTGGATGTCATCGGTGGCCTGGTAATCATCACGAATCTCATCGTTGCCAAGCACCAGCTGCTGGAAAATGCCCAAGGTGCCGGATCCTTCCGGACGCCCATACAACGCGATTTCCTCATCCGGCCAGGACGGATCGATGTCAGACCACTTGGTTACATCCGAATCCTTCGCCCAGATGTCATGCAGCTGCTCAAGGGTAAGGTCCTGCGCCCAATCGTTGTCGCGGTGTTTGACCAGCGTGATGGCGTCCAGCGCAATCGGCAGCTCAACAAAGTTCACACCGTTGTCAGCGCACAGCTGCTGCATGTCCGCCGGGACAGGCACGGAGGAGTCATTGATGTCAGCATCGCCAGCGCAGAACGTGGCGAAACCGTCGGTGGAACCAACCGCGTCAATCTCCACATCAAAGCCGTAACGGTTGGCCATGTACGCACTGATCGGTGCAACGGTAGAGGAACCAGTGATGCGGATTGGCTCACCGCCTGCGGCGTCTGTCCCGCCGGAAGCACAGCCCACGGTCAGTGCGGCAACGGCAGCCAGTGCGGTAAGCACGAGTGGTTTACGCATCCTTCTTGCCCTTCCCCATCTCATCACGGAACTCACGCAACAGCTTGAACAGGTTGCTCCACGAGCCCTTCGAGTTAGCCCAGTACTCCGGGAAGTGCTCGAGCTCCTCTTCCTGCTCCGGGGTAACGTTCGGGTTGATCTTGCGACCGTGACGCTCCTCAAGCTCGGAGCGAAGCTCCTCAGCGGTTTCTTCAAGCTCCTGCAGCAGGGCGTGCAGGGCCTCATCCGGCGCCGCGTTGCGGATCAGGTTATCCGCCAACGGCGACAGGTCTGGGGTTTCGTTGTCCTCTGGGTTGCTGATGTTCATGAGTTAGGTCCTTTGAAGTCTTTAGGTGAAGTCTTTAAGTCAGCGCGTTAGAGATCACAACAGCAAGAATCGGAAGGATGAAGAAAATACCGCCAATCCAAGCCACGACGTAGAGCTTGTTCTTGGTAGCCAGCTCCGCCAACCAGTCAGAACACAGCGGCGGCAGTTTACGCATGAACGGGATGCCCAAGATCAGGATCGCCGCAAAGGTGTTGAACAAGGTGTGGACCAAGGCGCCGGCCATCGCGGCTTCCGCCTCAGCACCAGACGCGGAGAACGCCGCGATCAAGCCTGTCACCGTGGTGCCGATGTTGGCGCCCACCACAAACGGGAACAGCGTACGAACCTCAAACTTGCCGGACGCTGCCAGCGGCACCGTCAGCGCCGTGGTGGTGGAGGAGGACTGCACCAAGGTGGTGATCGTTGCGCCGGAAAGCACACCGACGAACGCGTTCTTACCCAGTGCGGCGTACAGGATCTCCTGCGCCTTGCCCACCAGCAGTGCAGTCAAAATGTTGCCGATGAACTGGATGGAGAACAAGATCAGCACAATACCTACGACGGCAAGGGCGACGCCTCCCCACACGTCTCCAAGCGGGGCGGCCAACGTGCCGGCCAGGCCAACGAGGGGTTCCGTGATCAGGTCAATGAAATCACCGATCGCCTCAAAGATGCCGGAGACAACACCATCACCCTGGCCAGATAGCGACGGCGAGATCGCGGTTGCCGTCTTGCCCAGGAAGCCGGTGAAGATCTCCAGCGGGAAGAAGATCAAAATAGCGATCAGGTTAAAGAAGTCATGCACCGTGGCCATGGAGAAACCACGCTGGAACTGCTTCTTGTTGCCAGCCAGGCCAAGCGCGACCAGGGTGGAGGTCACCGAGGTACCCACGTTGGCACCGAACAGCATCGGGATCGCAATATTCAGCGGCAGGCCACCCGCGATCATGCCCACCACAATGGAAGTGGTGGTGGATGAAGACTGAATAATCGCCGTGGCAACAATGCCAATGGCAAGGCCGACGAACGGGTTCTCCGCAAAGGAGAACAGTTCCTGGGCGCGGTCACCGGCGATGCCCTTAAAGCCATCGCCAATCATGCCCACGCCGTTGAGCAGAATCCACACACCCAACAGCACGGCAACCCAGTTAGCTACCTGCTTTGCCGTGCCCGTAAACGGGAGGAAACCGAGGGGATCCTTGTGCTCGGCGTCATCCTCAACTGCGCGGACGTTGTCCGGGGAGGGGGATTGGCGCCTCATGTTCGCTTCCTTGATGCTCATGCCTACTGCTTCTCGCTGCTCTCGACCGTGTTGAAACGGGTTCAAACGGGTTCAAACGGGTTCAAACCATCTACCGCATAATTCCGCTGGACACGGTACATGGTGCGAGCGAACGGCAGGTGAGATCAAAGTGAACTTTAGGCAAACAATGTAAAGCCGAGCCGGAACCGGGTTACATCGCCTTGTTCATCTCGTAGTACGCACCGCGTTTGCGCAGGAGATCGGCGTGCGAGCCCTGCTCCACAATCTTTCCATCGCGCATGACAATGATCACATCCGCATCCCTAATCGTGGACAGGCGGTGCGCGATGACAAAACTGGTGCGGTTAGAGCGCAACGCGTTCATCGCGTGCTGCACCAAAACCTCGGTGCGGGTGTCTACGGAAGAGGTCGCCTCGTCCAGAATCAACAGCGTCGGCTGGGACAAGAACGCACGCGCAATGGTGATCAGCTGGCGCTCGCCCGCAGAGATTGAGCCGCCGTCCTGGTCCACCACCGTGTCATACCCATCCGGCAGGGAGTGCACGAAACGGTCCACGTACGTTGCCTTCGCCGCCGCGATGACCTCCTCATCAGTGGCATCCAGGCGGCCGTAGCGGATGTTTTCCATGATCGTGCCCTTAAACAGCACTGCGTCCTGCAACACCATGCCGATGTGGCCGCGCAACTCTTCGCGGGAGAGATCGTTGACGTTGACGCCGTCAAGCAAAATCGCGCCCTGGTCCACGTCGTAGAAGCGCATGATCAGATTCACCAGCGTGGTCTTGCCCGCGCCGGTCGGGCCGACAATCGCAGCGGTCTGGCCGGGCTCAACGCGCAGGTTCAAGTCCTGGATCAACGGCTCTGAGTCATAGGAGAAGGAGACGTTTCTAAACTCCACCAGCCCGGTCGGGCTGTCCAGGTGCTCGGTGGCTGCGTCATCAGGCTCTTCTTCAGCATCCAACAGCTCAAAGACGCGCTCCGCGGAAGCAACACCGGACTGCAGCATCTGCATCATGCCCGCAAGCTCGCCCAAAGGTTGGTTGAATTGGCGGGAGTATTGGATGAACGCTGTGGCGTCGCCAAGCGAAATGCGCCCGGAAGCAACCTTCACCCCGCCCAACACCGCAATAGCCACGTACGACAGGTAGGAGACGAACTGCATGATCGGGTGCATCGAGTTCGCCAAAAACTGCGCCTTCTGTGCGGCGCCTGCGAGCTCCTCGTTGCGCTTGGCAAACTCCTCGCGCAGCTGGTCCGTGCGGCCGAAAATCAACGCCACATCGTGCCCGGAGAAAGACTCCTCCACGTGCCCGTTCACATCACCCGTGGCCTTCCACTGGGTGGTGAACTGCTTCTGCGAGCGCGTACCCACAACCGCCATGATCAGGCCGGTTAGCGGCAGCGACAGCAGTGCCACGAGCGCGAGCTGCCAGGAAATCGCGAACATCATCACCAGGATGCCCACCACCGTCAAAAGCGCGTTGAACAGGGAAGACAAGGACTGTTGCAGCGCTTGCTGGACGTTGTCCACGTCATTGGTGGTGCGCGACATCACGTCGCCACGCTGGCGCGTGTCAAAGTAGCGCAACGGCAAGCGGTTGATCTTCGCCTCCACCCGCTCACGCAGGTCAAACACCGCCCGCATGGTCAGCCGGTTCAGGATCGCACCCTGGGCCCACATGAGTATGGACGCCCCCACGTACAATCCCAGCACGATCAAAATCAGCGTGCGCAGACGATCAAAATCAACCCCGTGCGACATCGCACCCGTGAAAATCACATCCACGGCCTGGCCCATCACCCGCGGGGCGTACACCCCGAGCAACACCGACGCAGCGTTCATCACAAACACCGCGATCAGCGCCACCTTGAACGGGGCAAGCAGCCCTAACAGACGCTTCGCCGACGGCCAGAAATGCTTCGCCTTGCGCGGCGCCTTGTTGGAGAAGTCATCGCCGGCCATCTTCTCCTCGTACTCGGCGAGCTGGTCGTCCGTCATGTGTTCAGTGGTTTGATCACTCATGCGTTGACCTCCGCCTGGCTGCGCTCAATCTCGCGATACGTCTCGCTCGATGCCAAGAGCTCCTCATGCGTACCGCGCGCAACAATGCGCCCGGCCTCCATCACCAAAATCTGATCGGCGTGCTTGATGCTGGCCACCTTCTGCGCCACAACAATCACCGTCTTATCAGCAACAATGTCGGTCAGCGCCGCGTTGAGGTTCGCCTCCGTCTTGGCGTCGAGGGCGCTAAAAGAGTCATCAAAAATCAGCACGTCCGCATCCGCCACCAACATCCGCGCAATGCACAAACGCTGCCGTTGACCACCGGAAACGTTGGTGCCGCCCTGGGAGATCGGCATATCCAGATCCTCCACAAACGTCGCCTGCGCCACGCGAAGCGCCTCCCACAGCTCTGCATCAGTCGCATCCGGGTTAGCCATGCGCAGGTTCGTTGCCACAGTCCCCGAGAACAACCAGGGTTTTTGCGGGGTGGCGGCCACGGTGGCGTCGATAAGCAAAAGCCCCGAAGTAGGCGAGTACAACCCCGGAATCAACCCAACAAGCGTGGATTTACCCGCACCCGTCGAGCCGATGATCGCGGTAGTCGTGCCGGGGGTCGCCGTAAAAGTTATGCCCTCCAGCACCGGCAGCTCCGCACCCGGGTAGGTATACGACACATCTCGGAATTCGACGGAGCCCTTCTTGCTTGCCGACGCCTGCGTTACCCCCTCCCTCACCTCATAGCTGAGAACCTCACGTACACGCGTCGCACAGACGAGGGCGCGCGGCAGCATCATGAGCATGAACACGCCCATCATCACCGCCATGAGAATCTGCATCAAATACTGCATAAACGCAGTCAACGCACCGACCTCAACCAGACCGCTGTCCACCCGGTGACTGCCAAACCAGAGTACGGCCGCGGTAGCCAGGTTCAGGATCAGCATGATCACCGGGAACATGGTGACAAAAACGCGGCCAATGTTCAGGCTCAGCTTGGTAATGTCCTGGTTCGCCTCAGTAAAACGCTTCGTCTCGTGCTCTTCGCGGCCGAACGCGCGGACTACCCGGATGCCCGCGATCTGCTCACGGAGCAGCCCGTTGATGTTGTCCAGCTTCTCCTGCATCTGTTTGAACATGGGCATGAGCACCGCCGCGATGATGGCAACGACCACGGTCAGCGTAAGCACCGCCGTGACCACCAGCCAGGACATACCGGCGTCTTGACGAAGCGCCATGAAGATGCCGCCAACCGCCATAATCGGCGCCGCCACCATGAAGTTCATAAACAGCAGGAACGTCATCTGCACCTGCTGCACGTCATTGGTTGCGCGCGTGACCAGCGTCGGCGTGCCAAAGTGCGACATGTCCTCCGCGTTGAAGCCGCTGACCTTGGAAAACACAGCGCTGCGGATGTCGCGGCCCGTCTGCATGGCTACTTTCGACGCAAACCACACCGCCCCAATCGCCGTCAGAACCTGCGCGAACGCCACCAGCAGCATCGTTCGGCCGGTGCGCCAGATGTACGGCACGTCGCCGGTGGCCACGCCGCGGTCAATGATGTTGGCGTTGAGGTCTGGCAACGACAGTGTTGCCAACGTGGTCAGCAGCTGCAGCGCTACCACCAGGGCGATCGCCCACGCGTAGCGCTTGCCAAACCTGCTGGTCAGGCGTATCAAATCCACCGCGGCCTCGATTCTGTTGGTGGTTGTTGGTTTTCTAGGGTTTCAGCCTTTTGAACCTACCGGTTATTCCTGGGACGCCGAAACGGTCGGTGATTTGCCCCTCTGGCGCGGGCCCGGTTCCGGCCTCAGCGGTCGGCCTTGGCGACTCCCTGACAAATCGTGCAGCGCGCCCTTAGCGCCAGGGCAAAGCCGCAGGTCGCTGATTTCGCACCGTCGGATTTGTCAGGATCGGCGGTCGCCCGCTGACAAATCGTGCAGCGGGGGCCTTAGTGCTTCGGCGAACGTGCAGGTCGCCGATTTTGCCTCGTCGGATTTGTCAGCGCAGAAAGCCACTAAGTGCGCGCGCCCCGACACCCTGCTATCGCGGAGGCTCTGTCTTTTAGTGAATAGATGCTCGGTCAGAGGCTCGGGTTTTGGAAAGTCAACGCTCTGACCGAGCATCTACTCACAAAAATGCCGAGGCTGCCCTAAAGGGGTATCCGCACCCCGGTTCACAGGAACGCTGGACAACCTTCAAAACAATACGGTTATGTCGAAAACGGGCCGCAATTTCGACACGTTCCCGTCGATATGTCGAACGGTTCGACATGTCGGAGGCGTTATGTCGAAAATGAGGCGAAAATTCGACACGTCATGAGGTATCCGCATACGCTGCTGTCATGGCGTCCTTTGATCCGAACGTGCCCTACAACCAGTTGCCGCCGCCCCCTCCAGCGGGTGAGGTGGAGACTGCACGGGTGCTCAAAGCGGTTATTGCTGCCTCCAGGGAACTGGCGGCGCTTAACACTGCGTGTGAGCTGATTCCAAACCCGGACACTATTACGGCGACGATCCCGTTGCGGGAAGCGCAGGCTTCGACGGAAATCGAGAACATTGTCACGACGAACGATGAACTCTTCCGTGCAGAGTGGGACGTGGATCCAACGCCAAGTCCAGCGACGAAGGAGGCGCTGCGTTACACGGTTGCGCTACGTCATGGTGCAAGTCGGATTGATGATCAGCCGGTTTCGGAGAAGCTGGCGATGGAGATTTGCTCGCAACTGCAAGGCCAACCAGCGGCTATTCGCTCAACGCCGGGTACGTACATTGGTGACCCGTTCACACAGCGCCGACGCTATACACCGCCGGAGGGCAAAGACGCTATTGAGCGCCATTTGAGCGCATGGGATCGCTACATTTACTCGCCACACGGATTGGATCCGTTGGTGCTGATGGCGTTGACCCATTACCAGTTTGAGGCGATCCACCCGTTCTATGACGGCAACGGCAGGACCGGCAGGATTCTCAATATTCTGCTTTTGCTGCAGACGGGCGTGTTGACGCTTCCGGTGCTCTACATGTCCGGCTACATCGTGGATAACAAGGAGCGCTACTACGAGCTGCTTGCGGCTGTTACCGAGAATGACGCCTGGGAAGATTGGATCGTCTTCATGGTTACGGCGGTGGAGCATTCGGCGGCCGCTGCCAGGGCGTTGATTAATGATTTGCGGGAGGAACAGCAGCGAACGGAGCAGGTGATTCGCGACGCCGGCGTGTCACCCGCACACGAACTGAGTGAGTTGCTGTTTCAAAAGCCCTACATTCGGATTGCGGACGTGGTTGATGCTGGGTTGGCCCATCGCCAGACAGCATCGACATGGTTGAGCAAACTTGCCCAGGTTGGGGTACTAGAGGAGTTGGATGCGGGCCGGACCAAGATTTTCCTGCATCGTCGCGCAGTGGCGATCTTGACCCGGCGCTAGCCCCTAAAGGCCAACCTCAGACCAACCCGAGACCCCCGGGTGCCGGTTATTCGCCGGCGCGGGAGTGGCCGAGCATCTCTTCCCACTCCACGATCTTCTTACGCTCGCGCGGGAAGGTGGTGTCGGCGGCACCGAGGGCACGCTCGGCCTCGTCAAGCTTGTACCAGCCTTCCCAGGTGGCGTAGTCCACGCCGCGGGAACGCAGGAGGTCGAGGATGGCGTCGGCGCTATCGTTGGTCGGGGTGGCAAGGTTGCCAGCTACACCGTCGGCGACCAGCATGTCGGTGGTTTCCTTGGCGTCGGACTTGGTGTTGCCAATCAGGCCGACAGGCCCGCGCTTGATCCAGCCGGTGGTGTAGAGCTTCGGCACGATCTCGCCGTCGGCTTCGGTGAGGACGTGGCCGCCGTCGTTAGGAATGACGTGGCGCTCAAGGTCGAACGGGACGCCCTCAACTGGCTCGGAGCGGTAGCCAACGGCGTGGTAGACCTGCTGCACTGGCCAGTCGGTGAACTTGCCGGTGCCGGTGATGCCGCCCTGGCCGTCGAGTTCTTGGCGTTCGGTGCGGATGCCGGTGATCACGCCGGCGTCGTCAAGAAGAACCTCAACCGGCTCCTCGAAGAAATGGATGTGGATCTTGTGCGGGCTGTCGTCCGGCTCGCGCATGGCGTAGGACTCTAGGACGGAGCAGACCAGGTCGACGGACTTGTCGGCGCGGCGGACTTCCTCAGAAAGTTGGTCGTAGTCAATATCCTCCGGGTCCACCAGCACCTGGATGGTCGGGGATTCATCCAGCTCGCGCAGCTCCTTCGGCGTGAACTTTGCCTGGGCGGGGCCGCGGCGGCCGAACATGTGGACCGTTTTCGCCTTGTTCTGCTTGAGGGACTCGTAGACGTTGTCCGGGATTTCCGTAACCGCCAGCTCGTCGGCGGTCTTGGCCAGCACGCGGGAGATGTCCAGCGCCACGTTGCCAACGCCGATAACGGCAACTTCCTCGGCGCTTAAGTCCCAGGAGCGCTCGAAGCGCGGGTTGCCGTCGTAGAAGCCGACGAACTCGCCGGCGCCGATGGACTTGTCGCCGCCCGGGATGAGCAGCTGGCGGTCGCGCACGGCACCCGTGGAGAACACCACTGCGTGGTAGTAGTCGGTCAGTTCTTCGACGGTGATGTCGCGGCCCACGGTGACGTTGGCAATGAGGCGCAGGTTGTCTTTGTCCAGCACGTTGTGCAGGGACTTCACAATGCCTTTGATGCGCGGGTGGTCGGGTGCCACGCCGTAGCGGATGAGGCCGAATGGCGCTGGCATCTGCTCGAAGAGGTCGACGTGAATGTCCAGCTCTTTGTTGTTGATCAACAGGTCGGATGCGTAGATGCCGGCTGGTCCGGCGCCGACTATGGCCACGCGCAGGGTCATGAGTTGTGTCCTTTCGTTATATGTATCCTTGCCAATATAGCCGATAGACAAATCGGTCTGCTAATCGGCGCAATTTTGGCACTCCACCACTCAACCACCCTTCACGTCGCTGGCAAAGAATAACATTCAGCAATAAAGCCCCACTTAAACCCACTTTCTACTCACCGACATTGCAATAGACCTACCGGTACGGTTAGCTATCGAAACAACGCAAATAAACCGTATTTAGTAAACCGATCGGTCTAGTTAGGAAGTGGCCATGAGCGCACCAGCAGTCACCAAGCCAGCTACGAAAGCCCGCACCCCAAAACCGGAGGGCCAGTGGCTTATCGACGGCCAAGCGCCCCTCAACACCGACGAAGCCATCAAGCAGGCGTCTGAAATCTGGGACGTTAAGCAGCGCGTGATTGACACCTACGCCAAGGGCGGATTCGACTCCATTGACCGTGAGGATCTCTACCCGCGCTTCAAGTGGCTGGGCTTGTACACGCAGCGCAAGCAGAACCTGGGCGGCGAGTTCACCGGCGAGGACAACCAGGTGCTGGAAGACAAGTTTTTCATGATGCGCATTCGCTTCGACGGCGGCATCTGCTCCACCGCGCAAGCCCGCGCGGTAGGGGAGCTCTCGCGCGATTACGCCCGCTCCACGGTGGACCTGACGGATCGGCAGAACATCCAGTTCCACTGGGTGCGGATTGAGGACGTCCCGGCGATCTGGGAGAAGCTCGAAGCCAACGGCCTGAACACGTGGGATGCCTGCGGGGATGTACCGCGTGTGGTGTTGGGCTCGCCAGTAGCCGGCATTGCCAAGGACGAGATTATTGATGCCACCCCGGCCATCCAGAAGATCCAGCAGATCTATACAGACCCGGAGTTTCAGAACCTGCCGCGCAAGTTCAAGTCCGCGATCTCCGGCAACGCGCGCCAGGACGTGGTGCACGAGATCAACGATCTCGCGTTTATCGGCGTCGAGCACCCGGAACTCGGCCCCGGCTTCGAGTGCTACGTCGGCGGTGGCTTGTCCACCAATCCGATGCTGGCGCAGTCCCTTGGCGCGTTTATCACCCTTGAGCAGGTGCCGGAGGTCTGGGCGAACGTGGTGCGCATCTTCCGTGATTACGGCTACCGCCGCCTGCGCAACCGCGCGCGCCTGAAGTTCTTAGTGCAGAAGTGGGGCGTGGAGAAGTTCCGCCAGGTCCTCGAAGAGGATTACTTGGGCTACAAGCTTGCGGACGGCCCACACGCGCCCAACAACCTCGTTGACCGTGACCACATCGGCGTCCACGAACAAAAGGACGGCAACGTCTACATCGGCGTGAAGCCAACGCTTGGCCACATGTCCGGTGAACAGCTCATTGCCGTGGCCGACACGGCTGAAAAATACGGCGTGACCCAGTTGCGGTTTACCCCGTTTAAGGAGCTGTTGCTGTTGGGTGTGGATCGCGGGGACGTCGATAAGCTAAAGCTCGAACTTGAAACCTTGGGGTTATCCAGTGAGCCGAGCGAGTTTCGTAGGGGTCTGATTTCATGTACTGGCCTGGAGTTTTGCAAGCTGGCGCACGTGACCACGAAGTCCCGGGCGATTGAGCTGGCCGATGAGCTGGAGGAGCGCTTCGGGGATTTGGATTCTCCGATCAGCATTTCGCTCAACGGCTGCCCGAACGCGTGCGCGCGCCACCAGGTCTCCGACATTGGTCTTAAAGGCCAGATGGTGGACAACGGCCACGGCGAGAAGGTCGAGGGCTTCCAGGTACACCTGGGTGGCACGATCGGTGAGGGCGCGAACTTTGGCCGCAAGCTGCGCGGACACAAGGTGCTTTCCAGCGAGCTGACGGACTACGTCACCCGCGTTGTGGGCAACTACCTAGACAAGCGTGAGCCTGCTGAGACGTTCCGCACCTGGGTGCAGCGCGCTGATGAGGAGGATCTGAAGTAATGCGCCGCGCGCCAAACCCCAACCGAAACTTCCCCACGTACTGCCCGTACTGCGGCGGCGAGGAGCTGGAGCCGAACGAGGAGACGGATTTCGCCTGGAAGTGTAACGAGTGCCTGCGCGTGTTTGAAGTGAAGTTCCACGGCCAAGACGCGCCCGATACGCCGCCTGCGCCTGCGCGCTCTACCCCCGAGGCCTTGCAGGAATCACTAGTCAGGCGTGGTCACACTGCGGTGCTGGCCGGGAGCGGGAATACTGACGGGGATGGAAAACGAGATGAATAATATGCTGCACCTGAATACGGCCAGCTTCCGCGATCCGGAAGTCAGCCCCGAAGGCCCGAAAACAACCGAGCCGCTGGACCCGGACATTGCCAAGCGCAACGCCGAGCTGGTTGAGCGTTTTGGCACGCTGCTTTTTAGCGCCTCCGCGCAAGAAATCCTCGCCTGGGCCCACGAACACGCGCCGGGCCCGCTGGCGGTGACGCTGTCGATGGAAAACACGGTGCTTGCGGAGCTTGCGAAGCGCTACCTGCCGGGCGCGGACTTCCTGTTCTTGGACACGGAGTACCACTTCCCGGAAACACTTGAGGTGGCCGATGCGGTGGAGCACCGCTACCCGCAGCACCGCCTGGTGCGCGCGAAAGCGCAGCTAAGCCGCGCGGAGCAGGACGAGGTGTACGGCCCGAACCTGTACCTGCGCAACCCGGGCGCGTGCTGCCGGATGCGCAAGGTGGAGCCGCTTGCGGTGCACATGAGCCCGTACGTGGGTTGGATTACGGGCTTGAGGCGTGCGGACGGCCCGACGCGGGCCGAAGCCCCCGCCCTAAGCCTTGATGCCACGGGCAGGTTGAAGATTTCCCCGCTGGTGACGTGGACGCTGGAGGAAACCGAAGCGTTTGAGCAGGACAACGATCTGATTATTCACCCGCTGACGCGCCAGGGGTATCCGTCGATTGGCTGTGCCACCTGCACGATGCCGGTAGCTGAGGGTGAGGATCCGCGTGCTGGCCGCTGGGCGTTTGCCGCGAAGACTGAGTGCGGTTTGCACGAGTAAGTAAGGAGCAACACGATGACTGAACGTTCACCGCTTTCACCGCACTTGCGGGACTTGGAAAATGAGTCCATCCACATCATCCGTGAGGTAGCTGGCCAGTTTGACAAGATCGGCCTGCTGTTTTCCGGTGGCAAGGATTCCTGCGTGGTGCTGCACTTGTGCATGCTTGCGTTCGCGCCGGCGAAGATGCCGATTGAGCTTTTGCATGTGGATACGGGCCATAACTTCCCGGAGGTCATTGAGTTCCGGGACCGCCTGGTGGAGCAGACCGGTGCGCGCCTTCGCGTGGCGCACGTGCAGGACTGGATCGATCGGGGTGATCTGACGGAGCGCCCGGACGGTACGCGCAACCCCTTGCAGACGGTGCCGTTGGTAGAGACCATCGCTGAGGTTGGCTATGACGCGGTGCTCGGTGGTGCCCGCCGTGATGAGGAGCGTGCCCGCGCGAAGGAGCGCGTGTTTTCTGTGCGCGATTCTTTCGGCGGCTGGGATCCGCGCCGCCAGCGCCCGGAGCTGTGGGACTTGTACAACGGCGGCAAGCTGCCGGGCGAAAACATCCGCGTGTTCCCCATTTCCAACTGGACGGAAGCGGACGTGTGGGAGTACATCGGTGCGCGCGGCATTGAGCTGCCCAGCATCTACTTCGCGCATGACCGCGAGGTGTTCAACCGTGACGGCATGTGGCTGACTGCCGGCGACTGGGGTGGGCCGAAGGAGGGCGAGCAGCTTGAGACCCGCCGCGTGCGCTACCGCACCGTGGGCGATATGAGCTGCACGGGTGCCGTTGATTCGGATGCGGCCACCATTGACCAGGTGCTTGTAGAGATTGCCAATTCCACCTTGACCGAGCGCGGCGCAACCCGCGCGGATGACCGCTTGAGCGAGTCCGCAATGGAGGACCGCAAGAAGGAGGGTTACTTCTGATGACTGCGACCACTCATGCACGCGAGGCGTTAGCCAACCGCGCGACGCTGCGCCTGTGCACCGCCGGTTCTGTTGATGACGGCAAGTCCACCTTCGTCGGCCGCCTCTTGCACGACACGAAGTCCGTGCTTGCAGACCAGCTTGCTTCCGTTGAGCGCACCTCCGCCGACCGCGGCTTCGAGGGCCTCGACCTGTCGCTTCTCGTAGACGGCCTGCGCGCCGAGCGCGAGCAGGGCATCACTATCGACGTTGCCTACCGCTACTTCGCCACCGACAAACGCACCTTCATCCTGGCGGATACCCCAGGGCACGTGCAGTACACGCGCAATACGGTGACGGGCATGTCCACGTCCCAGGTTGTGGTGCTGCTTGTAGATGCCCGCAACGGTGTTGTCGAACAAACCGTGCGCCACCTGAACGTGGCAAGCCTGCTTGGTGTCAAAACGGTGATCCTGGCCGTGAACAAGATCGACTTGGTGGACTACTCCCAGGACGTGTTTAACCAGATCAAGGCCACCTTCGACGCAAAGACGGCGGAGCTGGGCATCGAAGACCCGCACGTGGTGCCGATCAGTGCGCTCAAGGGCGACAACGTTGCGCAGCGCTCCACGGAAACACCGTGGTACACCGGGCCGACCGTGCTTGAGCTTTTGGAATCCATCCCGGTGACCCACGGGCGCGCCGATGGGTTGGACTTCCGCTTCCCAATCCAATACGTGCTGCGGGAGCACGCCAGCGACTACCGCGCCTACGCAGGCCGCGTCACCGCCGGATCTATCAGCGTGGGCGACGAGGTGCTCGCCCCACACGGTCGCACCACCACGGTTGCAGGCATTGATACCGCCGACGGTGAGGTGACCACCGCCAACACCGGCGACTCGATTGCACTGCGGCTTAGCGACGAGATCGATCTCACCCGCGGCGACCTGCTGACCTCGCAAGCTCGGCCAGCAGAAACGAGGGAGTTCGCTGCCACCATCGTCGCGCTTACGGAGAAGGACCTGCGCGCCGGGCAGGCAGTGAAGCTGCGCTACGGCACAGCACTTGTGCGTGCGCGTATTGCCAGCGTGGAGCGCATTCTGGACATTGACAGCGCGGACAAGGACACGCTGGATCCGGAACACGTGCAGCTCAACGACATCGCGCATGTGACCATCCAGACCGCCGATGAACTTCCCGTGGAGCCGTACGCCGCCCGCGGCGCGGTGGGCAACTTCCTGCTGGTAGATCAGGCAAGCGGGAACACGCTTGCGGCCGGCCTGGTGGGCCGTCGCCTGCGCTAGGACGGATACGGCCATGACTGCCCTGATCACCCTCGCTCACGGTTCGCGCCACCCGCGCGCGGCCGCCGGCGTTGAGGCACTCACCCGCGCCGCAGCTCGGCGCCTCGGGGTGCGCGGGCAGGCCGCCTACTTGGAGTTCGATGAGCCCTTGCTTATCGACGCCACACGCCACACCCCCGAACCCACCATCATCGTGCCCCTGCTGTTCACCGATGCGTTCCACGCACGCTATGACGTGCCGCAGCATGTGGCCGAAGCGCGCGAGGCGCAGGCACGTGAATCTGCTGGCTCGCAGGCGTCGTTGACGCTGGCCAAAGGCCTTGGCATCGACCAGGACTTGGTGGACGTGCTAGCGGCGCGCGTGCTGCAAGATGCGCCCGTTGGCGCCCACGTGGTCCTGTATCCGGTGGGGACGTCGGATCCGGTGGCGGCGGGGCGGTATGGGGAGGTTGCGGATGGCGTCGAAAAGCAAACTGCTCGGGCGGTCAGTGTGGTGGCCGCAACGCGCGGGGGAGTAGAGGAACTGCGGGCGCTGGAGCGGACGCACGGTGCGCTGCATGTTCTGCCGATGTTTGTCACGCACGGGCTGCTGCTAGACCGTGCGCGTGCGGCGCTACCTGGGGCGAGTTTCTCGGAGCCGTTGGGCACTGATCTGGCCGCGATTGTGGCGAAGCGTTTTAGCCAAGCACTGAACGATTTGGAGGTGACCCATGCGTAGTACAACAACCCTGCTGTTTATCGCAGTGGCCGGATTTACAGCGCAGCTTGTAGACGGCGGCTTGGGCATGGGCTTCGGCGCCACCTCCACCACGATTCTTATCATGCTCGCCGGGCTGACACCGGCGGCGGCATCAGCGGTGGTGCACACCGCGGAGCTGGGCACGACCCTGGTTTCGGGTGTGGCGCACTGGCGCTTCGGCAACGTGGATTGGCGCACGGTGGCCGCAATCGGCATCCCGGGCGCGGTCGGTTCCTTTACCGGTGCGCTGCTGCTGTCCTCTTTATCTATGGAGCACGCTCGCCCGGTGATGTCGCTAGTCCTGGCGGCAATCGGTGTCAACCTGATGCTGCGTTTCGCCCGCGGGCTGACGCGGCGCAAGCTGTCACCGAAACCGCACTCCAAGGGATTCCTCGGCGCGCTGGGCCTGGCCGGCGGGTTTATCGACGCCACCGGTGGCGGCGGCTGGGGACCCGTCACCACCTCCACCTTGCTATCTGCGGGACGCAGTGAACCGCGAAGAATCGTGGGCACCGTCAACACCGCCGAATTCCTAGTCACCGCAGCTGCCACCGCAGGCTTTGTGGTGGGCATGTGGAGCCAATTGCTGGCCAACCTGGCGGCGGTGGTGGCGCTGCTGGTCGGCGGCGTGATTGCCGCACCGATCGCCGCGTGGCTGGTTACTCGCATCAACCCGATCATCCTCGGCGGGTTTGTAGGCACGCTCATTACAGTGCTGAACCTGCCAGTAGTCCTTGCCGCTGTGGGCCTTGACCAGCAGCTGTGGGTTGTGCGTGTCCTGCTGCTGTGCCTGGGCGCGGTGCTGTGTTGGCGAGGCGCCGTTAAAGCGCGGGCGAACTCGAAAGCGGCCTCAGTTGCCGAGGGCGCGACGCCGCTGGTGGTGGACCCGCCGCAGCGCGTGGCCGTGGTGGAGTAGGTGGTGCGCGGCGTGGCGGCGTGGCGGGGTCGGTTGCGCGGCGGGGTCGGTTGCGCCCCCTCCCGACGCGTTTGCAGCTACCTACACCCGGCTACCAAGCGAAAAAACGGCAGGTAGCTGCATGTAGGTAGCTGCATTTGGCGTGGGCGCACTTCCCGCATCGGCTCGCACGCCGAATTCGTACAAACGTGCAGGACCCCGAGACAGTGTGGGTGGCCTTTGCTAACATTTTTCTTCGTCACGGCAACTTCCGGAAGTGCATATTTATACATACATGCAGGAAGTTGCCAGCTTGTTTCCAACCGATTGGAGTCAAACCCATGTCAACGCCGAATAATGGCTGGGGATCCGGAGGAGGTTGGGGTGCGCCTCAACCAGGGTCCGGCCCTTCGCCGCAGCCTGCAGCCCCAGGTGGCGGGTGGGGCTCGGCCCCGTCAGGTGGCGCCTGGGGGAGCCCGTCACCACAACAGGCGCAGCCGTCCCAGCCGCAGCAGCCCTCGTGGGGTCAGGACACGAGCCAGTCGCTGGGGCGCGATTCGTCCTTCGGTAACTCCTTCGGCGGCGGTAGCAGCGCAGAGCCGGAGTACGGCGACCAGTCGGATGAGTTCACCACCACATCCGCACCGCACCTGATGCTGGTGCCAAGTTTGGCGCTGGCGGTTATCTCGCTGGTGATGTTGGCGATTGCGGGCTTCGGTCCGTTGCGAAGCATCGATGCCCAGTGGGGCGTGCTCAGCGGCGTTGCCTGGGCGCTGTCCGGCATCGTCGGTGTCTCCGCGTTGGGCCTGTACTTTTCCAAGAACACGCAGGCGCGCGCTGAAGGCTTGTACGAAATCGTTGGTTGGAAGCAGGCACTGTTCTACGTCACGGTGGCTGCGTTGGTTATCGCCGTGGTGCTCTCCAGCATCATGTTCGCGCTTTGGTTCGGGAGGCAGTAGTTCATGGGTGTAAACGTTTCCCGCATTGCACGTCGTGGTTTGGCCGCGGCGGCGGCCGCATCGCTTGCGGCGCTCACCGGCATGGGCGTTGGCTTAAGCCAACCTACACCGCCGAATGAGGCCTTGCCGCAGCTTGGCGCTTGTATGGCTGAGCGTGGTGCGCTTGATGTGGTGATCTTGATGGATGAGACCGGCTCGTTGGTCGGTGAATTCAATGAGGCTACCGGTTCTATTGATACGTCGGTGCCGGGTACGGACGATGATCACAACCGCATTCCGGCGGCGCAGAGTTTTGTGGATGAGCTGGTGGCTCGCCAAGCAGACACGGGCGCGGATGTGCGCGTGCGTGTGGCTGGTTTCGGTCAGGAGTACCACTCGGGTGCAACTGACTCAGCGAATTACGGTCCGTGGCAGGAGCTCAACGAGTCGAGCGCTGACAAGGTCAAGGGCGAGATTGCGCAGTTCCAGGATCGTTGGGAAGAGGTGTACACCAACTACGCCAACGCGCTTGAGGGTGCGTACAACGATTTCGCGCGTTCCGGTTCGGAGAACCCGTGCCGTCTGCTGGTCACGTTCACGGATGGTGAGTTGACTGCCCAGGAGGGGGAGGACGCTGCGCGTGAGCGTATTTGCCGCGCGGGTGGCATTGCGGACCGTCTGCGTGCCGGTGGCATTACCAACGTTGGTATCGGTTTGTCCTCGCCGGATAAGCCGGCTGATTTCGGTTTGATGCGCGGCATCACTGATGGTTCCGGAGGCGAACCGTGTGGCCAGCCGCCATTCAACGGCGCATTCTTTGAGGCTTCCAACGTAGGTGGCCTGTTCGCGGCCTTCCAGCGCGCGCTGTCTTCCGGCCGTGATGCGGTGCATGAGGGTCCGGCGGCGCAGCCGTTTGAGTTTACGCTGGATCAGTCGATTGATGCTGTGCGGTTCAACGCGATCGCGGAGGAGAATCTTGGGCAGGGCGCGCACCTGGTGCTGACTGCGCCGGATGGTTCCACGATTGATTTGGCGCAGTCCGGCCGCGGTGAGGCTGCCGGTGCTGCGGTTGAGTGGACCACGGCTACCGAACCGACGCAGCGCGTCAGCGGCCGCATGCGCCTGAGCCCGGGTGCTGATTGGTCTGGCACCTGGAAGCTCGGCTTTGTTGATTTTGATCCGGAACAGGCCGAAGGTCGCGTGATTTCTCAGGTGGAGATCCAGCCTGACCTGCAGGTTCGTTTCCGCTCCGATGAGGTGTCCGAGGGGCCCCTTTCGCTTTTCGACGATCAAACGATCCACGCCGAACTCATCAACGGCTCCGGCGACGTCCATCCGTTGGCTGGCGAAGCCAAGACCACCATCGTGTTTGAGGCCGATGGCCGCGAGCCGGTCGTGTTGGTAGAAAACGCCGACATTGCGGGCGGGTCGATTGAGATCCCGGCGTCCAAGATTGAGGGCGCACCGGTCTCTGGCCGTCTGGAAGCACGCACCGTGGTGTCCACCTCCGGCGAGCCGAAGACCACGTTCAGCCCGTTCATCAACCAGCAGGCGGTGACGGTCTCCCCGCAGAACCTGCCGCAGGTGGCGGGTCCGGTGCAGTTCGCGTCTGAATCCGTGACCGGCCAGGGTGAGATCACCGTCAAGGGCCCGGGCAAGGTGTGGATTGAGCCGGGTACGCAGATCCGCGCAAACGCTCTGCCGGATGGCGTGGATGCAGTGAATGTGGCTTCGCAGTATGACTCCGAAGACAACGCCCTTGAGGTGGCTGCCGGTGAAATGGCAACCCTGCCGGTGACGTTTACGGTTGCTGAACCCACCGAGGGCATCATCAATGGCAACGTGGACGTCAGCGTTGCGGACCTCAACGGTGAGGTCGACGCGGCACATGTTCCGGTTTCGGTCAACGGTTCCTACACGGTGCCGCTGAACACGGCGAAGTTCACCGGCGCGCTGATCGGTGCCCTGCTTGCGGCGCTGTTGATCCCGCTTTTGGTGTTCTACCTGATCCGTTTTGTCACCTCGCGCATTCCTACGCGCCGTCAGCTTGGATCCCAGCTCTTCCCAATTGAGCTGGAGGGCACCAACGCGCAGTTTGTCAACGGTCGCCCGGAGCTGTCTTCCCAGGAAGCACTGATGAACCCGGCGCAGCTGACCTCTACCACGTTTAGCGCGTCTGGCTACAACGCCAAGGTTCGTGGGTTCCACCCCAACCCGTTTGCGGATGCGCCGGTGTTGGTGGAGCAGGTGCCGTCGATAAGCAGTGATGGCGAGCAGGTCAAGGGTGCCGCGAAGCTGCCGCTGGCGCTGCCGAACACGTGGTTTGTTGCGGCAAGCAACCGTGGCCCGAACTCCTACGACGTGGTTGCGCTTCTGAACCCAGGTACCCCGGAAGCACAGCTGAAGCAGATGGCCACGGAGATCTCCACCAACGCGCCGCAACTGGTGCGTGAGCTGCATGACCTTCGTGCAGCGGGGGCTGACCCGTTTGATGATCTCGGCGGAGGCAACGGCGGCGACAGCAGCGGCGGCCCTGGTGGCCCGACGCCTCCGCCGCCACCGCCAGGCTTCGGCCAGGGTGCACAGCCAGGTCCGCAAGCAGGCCAAACCCCGGGTGGTTTCGGCTCCGGTGGTTTCGGCTCTGGCCCGGGACCGCAGACGCCGCCGCCACCGCCACCGCCGCCGTCGCAAGGCGGATTCGGCTCCAACTAACTTCATAACTTCACGGCACGCAAAGGAACGTAAGGAACAGCAATGTACAAGGTTTTCGTAGTCGGTTGCGGCGGCAGTGGCGCCAAGACGATGTCCTACATGATGGATGAGCTCAAGGCGACGCTGGAGAAGCAGGCGCCGCAGTGGTGGGCGAAGAACAAGCGCTTGCCGGATGCGTGGAAGTTCGTCTCCATCGACGCGCCGCTGGTGCCTGAGGTAGTGGAAAACTCTAAGCTACCGAGCGTGACCGAGGCTGGCGGCGACTACGTGGCCTGTGGTTCCAATGCGGGTCTGCCAAGTGTGCGCCAGAACATTGCTGCCGCCGCAGCCAGCGAGGCGAAGCTGGGCACCTTGGCCAACTGGGCGCTGAAGGACCACACGCTGGATAACCTCAACGTTGCTCGTGGTGCCGGCCAGTACCGTGGCGTGGGCCGCATCTTGATCCTGAACCGCCTGAAGGAAGTGAACGCGCAGCTCAACCGTTCCTGGGCTGAGGTCATTAGCGCTGAGACCGATGCTGACCTAGCAGCAATCGCTGCTGAGACCGGCCAGAGCAAGGAGACGGACGGCCCGATCGTCTTCATCATCTCTTCCATGGCGGGGGGCTCGGGTGCGTCCATGGCTGTGGACGTGTGCCGCCTGGTCAGCGCGCTGCCGGGTATTGATAACGGCGGTGTTGGTTTGTACATGGTGACCCCGGACGTGTTCACCGGCGGTGCCGATGCACCGATGGACAAGATGGCTGGCACGAACCCGAACGCCCTGGCAATGTTCGCCGAGCTAGCCGCAGGCCAGGCTGGCGCCGGTGCCCAGACGGACGCCGCAACCTACCAGGCGCTTGGCCTGAACATTCCCGTCAACTCCTTGCCGGTTGGCCGTATCTTCCCGGTTGGCCGCACCGTGGGTACGGATGACCGCATCACGGAGATTGGCAACGGCACCCCGTCTGACATCTACCGTTCGCTGGGCCTGGGTCTGGCCTCCCTGTTTACGGACCACCAGGCAATGGCCAACTACGTGGCCCACATCATGAACAACCCGCAGTCTAAGCGCAGCCCAATGTATGGCTGGGGTGCGGTGGAGTACCCGTTCGTGCCCTGGAGTACGTTCGGCTACGGCCGCGTGGCAATGGGCCGTGAGCGCTACGCCGAGTATTCCGCGCAGCGCCTGGCGCGCTGGGCGGTGGATCACATCACGTCTGGTCACTTTGACCGCCAGGAGATTGGTAAGGACGAGGCGCAGCAGCTGCGTGACCGTGTGGAGAGCAACTGGGCTGGCTTCCGCGACAGTATGGGCACCGTGTTGCCGCTGGCAAGCGATCCGATGGAGTGGATTGGCCGCAACTTCGGCGGCGTGATCAATGATTGGGTTGCTGGCAAGGTCAGCGCGATTACCCAGTCCATCCCGAACGCCAACAAGCAGAAGGGCAACGAATGGCTGGCGGTTGTAGAGCGCGAGCTTGGCAACGCCTCTCAACGCATCAATGCAGAATTCACGCGTGACCAGCGCTCTGAGCGCCCGTTCTACGGCGCGCTGGTGGAGTGGGCTGGCCCGGAGGCGCTGCAGCGTCGTCTGCTGGACCAGTTGCGCCATGAGGTGGGCAAGCACGGTGCTGCCTACGCGCAGGAGCTGCTGCACCGCCTGCAGGGTGAGCTGAAGAACACCACCGTGCCCAAGCTTGAGCAGTACCAGGTACAGCCGTGGATTACGTTGGACGGCCGTCTGCGTGACCGCATCTCTGGTCTGGGCCGCATCCCGGACAGCACCGAGTACCTGCAGCTGATCCGTACCGCTATTGATCCTGCGCTTCGGCAGTTCGCTGTGGCGTTCATTGCAAGCCAGATTGCTGAGCTGCTGCGTTCCTTTGACAATGACTTCATCAAGGCACTGGACGCCGAGATCTCTCGCCAGCGCGATGAGCTGCGTTCCCAGCGCATGGTTACCTCTGACCCGGAGATGGGCATTTCTCGCTTGGAGACGATCTACCCGTCCCTGTGGCCTGCCGAGGGCGACGGTGCTGTGGATTCCCGCTTCGGCGCGCCTGCGACGGAGGCGTCTATTACGCCGATTGATGAGTTCAAGGACCGCTTCGAGGAGCACATTCAAAACGCACGCCCGAACGGTGGGGATGACACTGTCTCCTTCGACACGGGACTTGGCCAGGCCGGCCGCGCCGTCGTGTCCGGCGATTGGCACCAGGGTGCGGATCCGGACCCGGCACCGCGAGACCTGCTTGCGGTACGTGACGGCATGTGGTGGATCCCGCAGCAGCACACGGTGAACCCGCACACGGGTGAGCGCGTGGATTATCGCAAGCCGCGCTTTGACTTCAAGATTGGCTCCAAGGAAGTGCTGGAGCGTTCCCGCAAGTTCATCAACCGCACCGGCACCTCGTTCGCAACGTTCGTATCTGAGTCTTTGGCGGATTACGTGGATGCGGATGGCCACCCAGCACACGAGCGCGCACGTCGTGAGGACCTGCTTGAGCAGAAGTTCTCACTGGCCCTTGAGCTTGCGCTCCCGTTGGCCCAGGTGGATAAGGCAGTGCTGCAGGAGCTTCTGGGCATCTCTGTTGCCTATGACTTCGTGTTCACCACGATTCCGTTTAAGAACCACCCGTTGGAGCGTCGTATGAAAGACGCGTTGACGGCGTTCAAGGGTGGTGCGGCAAACATTGACAGCCACAAGTCCTTGGATGACGCGTTTGGTAATAACGGCGGCCTGCGTGAAATCAGCATCACCGGTTCCTTTGAAAAGTACCCGCCGGTGGTCTTCAGCTCTGTGTTGCCGCGTGCCGCTGCGCAGTGGGATGCGTACTCCACCCCGACGGATCGTGATGAGTTCTGGCGCATGCGCCGTGCACGTCCACTGTCTGCAGCCCTGCCGATGAGTGACATCGAGCGTGGTGCGATGATCCGCGGTTACTTCGTGGGCAAACTGACCGGCCGCATCTACCACTCGGAAGAGGTGCGCGCGACGGCGGATAATGATCCGATCCAGGTCTATGACGTGCGTACGAACAGCCAAACGCGCGATAAGTGGCTGACCATTGCCACCCCGCTTCTAACCCCGCCGCACGCGCTGGGGCACCGCCGCAACTACCTGCCGGCAATTCTGGAAAACGCCACCATGGCCTGGGCAAAGATTGCGCAGCCGCCAGTGATGGGTTCTATCCAGCCGTACCTGGCGTTGCGTGCGCTGTGGGATGAAGGTGACATGCCTACGCAGTGGCGTCCGCAAGCAGGCCTGTATGGGGATAACCAGATTGTGAACCATACCAGCGGCCAGGATGTGCTGCGCCACTGGCTGTGGAGCGGCCAGCGCCCGAATGGTGAGTTCCTGATGGTGGAGGGCACCGGCCCGAACGTCACCCCGGAGCAGCGCCTGGCTGCTGCGAAGGAGTGGCTGCAGAAGGAACGCGAGCTGGCTGTGGCGTACAGCCCGGCCAGGGCTGGCTCGGGCGATGGCTTCTTGGGCGGCCAGACGGAGAACCCCTACGGCGATATCCGTGACATGCAGATTGCGTACGCACTGCCGCTGTTTGCGGATCTCGCGCCGGACTACATTGCGGCTATTGATGATCTGTTGGTGTCGCTGGACTGGGCGTTTAACTCCGGTGATCCACGTGCAAGCCAGCAGTTCCAGCCGCAGCCGACGCAGCCTACGCCGCCGACTGGCCAGGCGTTTGACGGTGGCGGCGCAGCGCCGCAGATGCCGGGTCTGGACTAAGCAATAGGCAGGAGAACAAGCAAACATCATGGCAAAAGCAATTAGTACTTTCCTGCACAAAGGGCCGTTTTCCCGGCGGCTTCGCCAGTGCATCGCTGACTTGGCAGCGCTTGGCTTGGTGGGCGAGAGCATCTGGATCGACGCAGAGGATCCCACAACCGGCGTGCTCATCGGTAACGCTGATGAGGGCAAGCCGTTCTACGGAAGCCTCTCGCAGCTGTTGAACAAGGTCGGCGGCGTGCCGGTGCACGTGGTCACCCTCAACGTGTTGGGCCAGGACCAGGGTGTGGGCACGCTTGAGCAGCGCCACATCTCTGACCTGCAGCAGCAGATCCGAAACACGGGTGTCAGCGAACTGCAGGGCGCGGATTCGGCGAATGTGATTGTTGCGGAGGTTGGCGCGCGCGTCGGTAAGCAACTGCCCACTGTCGCTGGATTCCGTAATCTCATGCTGGCTCCGGAGGAGTCTGAAAGCCCGGACATCCCGGCATCGGAAATTTTCAAGGCGGACAACAGTGCGCCGGAGGATTTCGCACTGTCGGCGGCCTGCAAGCTGGCTGGTCTGTGTGGGTTGTGGAAGGGCGCGACCTCTATCCCGGTGGCGGATCAGGCGGCTGGTGATGGGTTGCGTTTGGTGCGTACCTACTACCGCCGTGTAGACGCCCAGGAGATCCAGGCCCAGCTCAAGGACCAGATTTTCAACGTGGCGCAGCTGCCGCAGGTGCGTACCACGCCGGCAGGCCAGCCGCTGCATGTGACGACGCTGCCGAATCTGGCAGGGATGAACCAACAGATTGCACAGCAGATCCTGCAAAACCACCGCGAGCAGATTGAGGCGCCGCGTACTGAGGCGTTGCGTGAGGCAACCGAGTACAAGAAGGCCACCGAGGTTGCCAAGGACGTGGGCAAGCTCTATCTGCGCAACCTGGTGCGTTGGCCTGTGATTGCGTTGCAGAACTTCACTGCAGACGTGCGCGACAAGGTGAACTCTGAGGCTCAGAAGCTGCTGGGTGCGGATTCCCGCGTGCGTGTTGGCGGCCCGGAGACCATGCCGGCCACCCCGCCTGTGGGCAAGGAGACAGTGCAGGGAGCTTCTGCTTTCCGGCGCGATCTGTACCGCCCCCTTTGGGACGAGTACATCGACACCTCTTTGGCGTTGGCTGATGCTGATCTGCGCAGCTTTAATGATGACGGCAAGCAGGTCCCGCCGTACCTGAAGGCGTCCAATCAGGCGTTGAACACGGCGCGTTCGGCCCAAGACATCATCCCGGGCCCGAGTGCTGCGTTTACGGCAAATGACCTGCCGGCTGGCTTGCGTGGTCAGGCAAGTGAGCTGCCGCTGCAGCCCTATGACATTAAGGGCATCCGCGGTTTTGAAGAGAAGCTGCGTACCTCCGAGTTCCGTGGCGCGCACGATGGCGTGCAGCGTTTCCAGGCGTGGAAGCGCAAGAACTCCCAGTCTTTAGCGTCGCGTGTAGGCGAGCAGCTGGTGATTACAGAAGACCAGCTGTGGAATGACTACGCGGTGGCACGTGATCGTTACTACGAGCTGGAGGGTCGCGAAAGCCGCATCACCAACACCAGCGGTGGTGCAAGCTGGTGGCGCTGGCTGGGGTACGTGGTGTTCTGGTCTGGTGCGATCTTCGCGTTGGCGTGGGGCATTGGCAACTGGTGGCCTGATGCCGCCAACCCGATGGTGCCGCGCTGGTTGTTTGCACAGAACTTGAATGAGGCGCCGACCAAGGTCAAGGCCTGGATGTTTGGCCTCTGGTTTGTGCTGTGGCTGGTGTGCTGGCTTATCCAGGTGTGGCTGGAAACGCTGGCGATTTTCCGCACGGTGAACGCGCGTGCACAGATCCGCTCTGAGCGTGAGGCTGCGAAGACCAACATGGATGCCGCAGAGCGCGCGTACGTGCAGATCCAGCACGGCTACCTGCAGTTCTTGTCTATCTCGAAGATCTACGGATCCCTGCTTGAGCGTCCGTTTGGCACCATTGCGTCGGTGAAGACGAAGTCGCCGGTGCCGATGAACCAGATGCCGGCGTCTGTACGCATCACTGAGGCAGTGCCGGATTCGGCGGCGATTGAGCGTTTTGTTGCTTCGGTGCGTGAAGAGTACTACCGCCAGGGCTGGCTGGAAGAGCGCGTGGATGCTGGTTTGAAGCGTGCGTTTGAAATGGTCAACGCAAGCTACGGCGATCAGGGTGGTGACAGGCATTCCTTCCTCATGTCTCAGGGCGAGGATTCCCAGGAGCTTCTTGACTTGTTGGCGAAGGCCATGACGTCCCCGGAGTTTGTGGACGTGGACCGCACGGGTGAGAAGTGGGAGATGGTTGTTCAGCGTCTTGAGCGCAACGACAACGGCGTGCGCGATGCGTTGCTGAGCAAGCAGCAGATGTACCGCGCTGGTTCCTTGGCCGCCGCGCGTGAGATGCCCGCACTGGCAAACGTGAAGGATGCTGGCACGTTCAACGGCACTTTTGTTACGTCCACTGGTTGGGCGGGCGGCAATGCGAATGTGATTGATACGTCGCAGACGCAGCACAGCATCTCTCGCCAGACTGGTGATCAGGTCGGTGTGGCGGAGCTGCTGGTGCAGTTCGGTCACCCGGGGGATCGCTCCTCCTTCGTGTTTGCTGGTGATGAGGCAGACGCTATGCGTGGTAACGGCACGTCGGCGCCGTCGCCAAGCGATGGACTGAAACTTCCGGGATTGGATTAAGACATGGATGAAGAGTTGTTGGCGCTTAACGCCTGGCGTGAGCAGGCACTGAGCCGCGGCATTGATAAGCAGTTGCTGCCCTCGGCGTTTGAGCTGGGTACCTTCCTTCGTGCCAAGAATGATCCTGAAAAGTGGCAGGACAAGCCCACGCTTGCCATGTGGGGCGATTCCTTGACCAAGCTGTTGCAAGCGGTTGCCACTGGCAATTTTGTGAAGGGCACGCCGCTGCCGGACCTGTTTTTCAAGCAGGCGGCACAGGCCCAACCAGCACCGCAGCGGCCAGCTCAGCCAGCACAGCCGGAACCCGAGCCAGTGAAGCCAGAGCCGGAACCCGCACAACCGGAACCCGCAAAGCCACAACCGCAACCGGCTCGCCAAGAGCAGTCGAAACCGCTGAACCTGCGGGCTGAAGACTTCGCGGAGCGTGACGTGTGGACCCACCCGGAGCCACTGCGCGTGGAGGGCGGCGAGGTCATGGTTCGCGCGCGCGGCGATGAGGAAGGCACGCTCGAGGTCTCATGGGTGGCGCCGGAAAGCGGTGCGAAGGTTCGCATCTTCCGTCTCCTCAGCCGTGATTCGATCATGAATGACAATGAGCTGGAGCCGAACTTCGGTCTGCTGCGCACCATTACCGCTGGCCGTTTGTGGACGGATGAGGCCGACATGGACCGCGCGATCCGCTCGTATCACGTGTGGCTCAACGAGGGCGATAGTGAGATTGAGGCGCTTCGTGCAGAGCCAAAGCTGGTGGGTGTGGGCGTGTACGTCCAGCCGGTGCATGACCTGCATGTGACGTTTGAAGACGGCCGCATTTACGGCAGCTACGCCGAAATCGACGGCACGGAAAGCGTGGAGATCTTCCTGCTGGATAACGTGCATGGGCGCGTGCAGCAGTTTGAGAATGAGAACAACCTGCGCGGCTTCCAACTGACGCCGAAGTCCACTGGCCGTGCGTACGTGTTCCAGGCGCGCAGAAAAGTTGGCGTGCACATGTCTGCCTATTCGGATGAGCAGGCAGTGGACGTGCCGGCGGAGCTGACACAGATCACGCCACAGATTTCGCTCGACGGGGACCGTTTCACGCTGTCCTGGGATCGCCCAGGCGCTGGTGAGGTGCGCATTTACCGTTCTGCTGAGCCGGTGGCCGATGGTGCGGCGGGCCAGCTTGTGGATGCTGACAACCTCGGCGAGTACGGATTGCAGGTCGGGGACTGGTCTAACAGGCTGGAACCGCGCGACGCTACGGAGTTTGCCACGGACTGGAAGAGCGACGCCTACTCCATGTACATCACGGCGGTAAACGTGGTGGAAAACCAGGCGATGATTGGCACCACGGCATCGTGGGTACGCTGCGGTGAGGCGCATGACGTACGGATCTTTGAGCGTGTGGACGAGCAGTTGATCACGTTTGCCTGGCCGGAGCATGCAGCCGGCGTGGAGTTTTTCACCGCGGATATCTACAACACGGACAACCTGGATTTCAGTGACCCGGACGCTATCCAGAACAACCCTTCTGTGCAGCACTTGGGGCGTATCAGTGAGAACCAGTACCGCCGCCGCGGCGGGTACCAGGTGAACCTGCAGGTTCCGTCGTTGCTGATTTTGATGCCGTACCGTTCGCACCAAGGCAAGACTGTGCCGGGTAAGCCGACGGTGTTGAACTACCCGGGCCTGCTCAAGATGAGCTATGAGATTGTCAACGAGGCTCCGGCGGGCGCACCTGCGCAACTGTCGGTGCGTATTCACGCAAATGACCGGGCGGATACCTTTGGGCAGAGCTTCGTGCTCATGGCGCAGGAAGGCACGCTGCCGATTGACCCGACGTGTGAAGATCTGCAGCTCAACGTGTGGCGTAGGGCGGCATCGTTTGGGGCGCCTTCGGCGGAGCGTCAATACGCAGAGAAGATCTTTGATATCCGCGAACCGTTCACGCGCGACCGCCTGAGTGGCCAGGAGATGCCGGGCGAGTCTTTCGCAATTGACATGAACCAGCTGTACGGGCGCCGCAACATCTTCTTGCGCCTGTTCCTCTACACCCCATCTGGTGGCTACCAGCGGGTCTATGAGCAGCAGTCTGTGGGTCAGGGCGAGCACCCGCAACCGGTGCCGGTGCTCTTGGACCCGCCGCTAAACCAGCTGTACTACAGCGAGGAAGCACCAACACAGCAATATCAGCAGCAATACCAGCAGTCAGAACCGCAACCGGAGCCGGAACAGAAGGAATCCGGTGGACGTTTCAGCCTGTTTAGGAGGAAGCGCTAATGGTGGAACAGCAAACACAACAACGCACCCGCTGGTCGCAGCTCACGTACGCATCCTTCGGCCCGGGCATGGGTGATGGCTGGGGTTTCGGCCCAAGCCGCAACGTGCACCCTAAGGATGAGGAGTTTGTGAACCACTTCGTACGCGGTTCACTCAAGCCTGTGCAGGAGGTCAGCGACTTCCTCACCAGCGACGAGGTGGAACAACTGCCGATTCGTATGGAGTACATCCCGTGGTACGAGCGCGCCGTGTTTTTGCACACGCGTCCGGCCGGGAAGGATTCCTCCGGACGCCAGGGCAACACGTTTACCCACATCTACGTGGACCATGCCGCACAGGTGGATAACTCGACGTTGATCTACCCGATCCAGGCGTACCACTCGCCGGATTTCCGGATGCCGTTCCTGTCCAAACGCGTTGACGCTGTGCAGTTGAGCGAGGATAACAACGGTCCGGACGCCGGCCCGCACTTTGACATTGACTTGGCGTGGGAGATCATCCGCTCCATGTTCATGGGCATTGACCGCACCAATGTGGTGTGGAAGGTGCTCGACACGCTGGAAGCGGGCGAGAAGCTACCGGTGTTGGTGGTGAACAACTCCATGGACGCGCAGACGTGGCTGACGGTGATTAGCTCGTTGATGTCCAGGAAAGAGGCGCGTGAGCTGTTCCGCTTCTCCACGTTTGAGCGCGCCGCCACGCTGCAGGTGGATCGCTACAGCCAGTTCCGCGGGCGCGCCGTTGTGGCAATCCCGGTGGAGGATGCGGAGGCTGCAGCGCGTATGGATGGCGTAGAGGTAATCAATACGAAGGATGCTGGTGAGGGCTATGGGGTGGGTGGCACGTGGGCGTCGGCAAGCAAAAATGCCCTTGAGCACTACCCGAGCCACGGTGAGCTCATCGCGGCGCTGGATGCGCAACCCCCACTCAACCCCGACAAGCCGCGGCTGGGCGACGCCATGCGGCAGCTGAATCTTTAACCCGAAGGACGAAACATGGAACACCTACAGCAAGGCGCGGAAGCGTTCGTGCACGGCAACGGCTTCAGCGCGCAGATTAAAGTACACATCACCCCACCTGCGGAGTTTGCCTACGAGATTGAGGGCGTGGAGCAGCACGTTATGCGTGCACAGACGGTCTACGCGCGTGGGTTTGATGGCCCGGGGCAGCTGACCATCCGACCGGTGGCAACCACGCAGTTTGTCACTGACGCGCAGGCGCACATCGTGGTCGAGCTCAAACCAGCGACCGGCCATGCGGAGACGGTGGAGCTGCAGCGCTTCAAAATCGCAGGGCTCAGCGAGTTCACGCCGCTGCACTTCACCCCACAACCCGGCGGCCTGCTGCTGAAGTCGGGCCAGGTGGAGCAGCTCGCATCCGAGCAAAGCCGCGTGTACAGCGAAATTATCCGTGAGATCACCCCCGAAGAGGAGCTTTCGCTTGACGACGCTTCAGGCGCTACCAACGAACCCCGCTCCGTGTTGGTGTACGTGGATCAGTCTTCATCGATGGAAAACGCGAGCCGCCCAGAGCAGATCCGTGCGGTAGCGAAGTTCCTCGCGGAATTTTTGAGCAAGCTGGAGATCGAGCTGTCCGTGGCGGGGTCTTCGCTGGCGCAGCAGCCGAAGCGCGTGAGCTCCTCCTCGGCAGCGCAGGAGGCCATCCTTGCGCTGACGCCGCGTTCTGAGGTGGGCTGGCCGCGCTCCCTCAACGCGGCGCTGAAGGATTATGACCGCGTGGTGGTGATCTCTGATGACATCCCGGCGGAGGTGGAAAACCCGGGCGTGACCTTGGTCAACCTGGATCATTTGCCGCAGCGTTTCGACGGCATCGAGGTCGGCCCCAGAATCGTCGAGGCCGTAGAAAACGACAACCACACCTACCTGCGCAACCTCTCTGAGTACCTGCGCGACAGGCTCTACCTCGCTGGTGTTGACGCTTCGGGGGCTGCGCGATGACCCAGGCTTTCACCATCCCCACCCGCTGCCCGTACTGTTTTGAGTACCTTGACCCGGCGACGTTGCAGCACACCACGCCTGAAGGGCAGTCTCGGAACTGCGCCCGCAAGGAGTTGCCATATGGCTGGCAGGGCGCAGGTGTGATCACCGTTGCCATGGCGGGTGCGCGTGCCTCCGGCAAGAGCGTATACCTAGCGGTGATGATTGAGCTGCTGAGCCAGTTCACCAATGAGGTCAAGGGAAACTGGCGCCCGGCTACCTCGGATACGGAAGCGATCTATGAGGAGCACTTCCGCACCCGACTGTTTGAAGAAGGCAAGGCGCTCGAGTCCACTCGCCGTATTGGGGATAACGCCACGTACACGCGTGAGCCGTTGATCTTTTCCATGGATCGCCCGCTGCTTATGGGGCAGCGAAGCCAGCAGGAGATCTTCCTGGTTTTCCGCGACATTGCTGGTGAGGATCTGCAGGACAATGACATCGCTGCTGTGAAGGATGAGCTTGCTTTCTTGAGCAACGCGGACCTGGTGGTGTTCCTCTTTGACCCGTTGGCGGATGAAGACATTCGCCTGGCGCTGGCGGGTCTGCCGGGCATGACCCAGCCGGAGGACGGTGCACGTACGGACCCGGCGATGGTGCTTCGCAACGTGCTTGCGATCATTGAAGCTAATCGACGCCCCGAGCAAGCACCCCCACGCATCGCCGTCACCATGTCCAAGTTCGACGTGTTGCAGAAACTCGCCGAGACCCAGGGCGAACCCCGCAATATGGACGTGATCATGCGTAACCGTGGTGCCGCGTTCAACCGTGAAGGCGCTGGCGTGAACCGCCCATGGGACCAAAACGACAACGACCTGTTGCACCAAGAGATCCGCAGCATGCTGGTCACCTTGGACGCCCGTGGTCTGTTTAACCAGCTGGAAAGCTGGCTGCGCCAGGGCAACCCGGAGGACTTCTACCGTTGCTTTGCGGTGTCTGCCTTGGGCTTCCAAACCCGCGACGATGAAGTAGATTCCAGCGGCATCGCCCCATTCCGTTGCCTCGACCCGATTCGCTCCCTGCTTGCCGCGTACGGCATTGACGTTCCCCGCGTGTAAGGCACGAAAGGACCAACCATGACTAACAACCCAGCCAACGGCTACCCGGCGACCGGCTACCCAGCCCCTGGATTCCAAGGCGGCCCTGCCACCATGACTTCGCAGCAGCTTGCGCAGGAAGACCAGGTACACAACGAGAAGCAAGCCCAAGGCGAGCGCAAGCGTGCCGCAATGTGGGTGAAGGCAACCTCCGCGCTGGCGGTGATTGCCGCGATTGTGTACGCGGCGATCAAGCTGTGGACGTTTGTGCCATGGGTTGTAGACGGCATCAACGAAGTCGGCTCCCTGGGTGACCAGACAGCCACCCCGGTAGTGACTGAGCCCACCCAGTAGCTCTAGCCAATAACGCTAGAACCAGTTCCAGTACAGGTACGTCCCCAGCAGCTGGGCAAGCCCGGGCACCGGGGTGGAGAAGTCCGGCTCCGCGTAGGAGCGCTGGCTGAGCTGGTGGATCTGGAGGTCTGCTACGTCAGCGACGAGTTCTTCGGGGACGTTCATGCCGGCGACGTAGGTGGAGCCGCGGGTGTCTGTACGCACGGCAACGCTCAGCGGCACAATGCTGTCAGGCAACTGGTGGTAATACGTCAACACGCGCAGGTCATCGTGCCATTCGGCGGTGATCGTTTTGCCTGCTGCAGCGCCGAGGTTGCCTTGGTTGGCGCAGGACTGGATCATCGTGATCAGTTCTTGGTCGTAGTCTTGGGCGGCATTTCTGGCGTCGTTTACCTCGATGGTGATGTACGGCTTGAGGTCTTCGGGTGCTTCAGGAGCAACGACAAAATCCTGCGGCAGGTCCGTAAACGCGACGGTGGACCTGGCGGTGGTGTCAGCCGCAGTAAAGAAGTAGGGCGCGTTGCTCAAGCACTGAGTGTCATAAATATCGCTGGGGATGCGCGCCTCAAAGTCAACGTAGCCACCGGCATCGCCGTGGCGCATGGTGTGGCGCACCGAGTCGTATGCGTACTCGCCGGTGAGATCCTTCGAGGTAAGCAACGCCGCGTCTAAGGAGGCGTGCTCGCCCGTGCCTTGTTTCCACGGCAACTCCCACGCGGGTGCCATCTGGATGATCAGGACCACAGCCACAACCAGCGCAATCACCGCTTGGACAAGCTTTGCAATGAATGACATGTCTACACCCCTGCTCCTAGCCCTGCTTGACCATTCCCAGCTTGATCATTTCGGCGCGGTCTTCCGCGCTCATGTGCAGGCGTACCGTGCCGTCGGTATCCACGGCTGCATAGCCGCTCGTGACGCCGTCCGTCCCGGCGGAGAGCGGAACCATGCGCCGCCCGCCCACGTACAAGCCGGCGTGTGGCGCCTCAAGCCCGTCGCTCTTCAAAATGGCCAGGGCCGCGTTGCGCACCCCTTCCCACTTGCGGGCCAACACCAAACGCTGCCTATTAAAGCCCATGGTCGCGGCAGCAAAATAGATAACGATGAGGTCGATCGCGGTGAAGAAGTAGCCGTCTGCAAGCGTGGAGAACAGCCCACCGGTCAGCGCTAACATGCCGAGGAACCAGCTGCGTTTGCGAAGCGCACCAATCAGCCAGGCCAGTCCGACACCCACAATCAGCCCGGGGATCAGGCGGTATTCCGGATAGATCGGCCACGGCCAGTGAATGGCCATGTACTGATCCAACAACACCGACGGGATGATCAGCACCAGCGCAAGCCCAAGCGTGCTTTGCATCGACGGCGGCAGGAAACCCAGCGGGCGCTTGATCCCGATATCGCCCAGCGGCGGCATCTGTTTGTCAATCAGCGGCTCGATGCGCTCCGGGACACGCCCCATGCGCGCAATCTCGTCTTCCAAGGGGGCTAGCCGCGGGTCGTCGTGCGCGAACTTGCGTACGGTAACAATCTTGGCTTTGGCACGCTCAACGTCACCCTCACGCAGCGCCGCACGCGTGTTGTCCACCGCCTGCGAAACCAGGTTCACTCGCGCCTGCAGATCGGTCAGAATGTCCGCACCAATGCCGGATTTCGGGGTGCCATGCCCGGACCGTTTGAGCTCTTCAAGCTTATCGACGGCCTCCGTCAACCTCCCCTTCTCCATCAATTCCGTGAGCACCGTGAAGTACATCCGGTCGTAGACTTCAGCATCTTCGCGAGGATCTGGTTCAGGCACTGCTTCCGGCTCTGGCGCTGGGCGCGTCTCGCCGGTGAACAACGCGATGTCATCGGCCGCCAGGCCGAAGGACGCAAAGCGTGCGGCAACGTCCTGGGGGAGTGCGAACCGGGTGCGAATCGTGTTCCAAATGTCCAGGTGGAAGGCGATGATCGTGTTGTGCAGCTTGGCGTCATCCGTTGCGTGCGTGCGCAGCTTTGATGCCGCGGTCTTCTCCCGTTGTGTGCCGGCGCTGCGCGTGAAGAAATCAATCGCCGCGTCAAGGTCTAAAGCCGTAACCTGGCGCTTCGCCTGGATAAAGTACGGCGGGGTCAGGCTGTACTCGCTGGTAGGCGCACCATCCGCGTAGTTTTCCGGCCACACTGCCTGCATGATGCCAAAGGGGAACACGCTTTCAATTTCCGACTGCAGCGGCGCCGGCAACGGGTCAATCACCCGCACGCCCTGGCCACCCAGCTCGTGGATAATCTGGCCCATGGCGGACACCGGAAGCCCGGCCGCCTCACGCATCGCATTGACGTGCTCCGATGTAGCGAACCTCAGCGAGCCAAACACGTGCGCAAGCTTCCCACTGAACTCGCTGACCTGCTGCCCAAGCGCGGCGTTGCGCAGCTGCTCAAGTTGCGCCCACGTCTCCGCGTCGCTCAAGTCCACAGCAGGGGAGCCCGCAGCCAACTGACGCAGGCTCGCAACTATCAGACTTGCGGGCTCACGGAACTTGCTGCTTGGCGACGTCGCATGCCTCCCCAACTCCTCCACCACCTCCGCATACCGCGAAGACACATCAGCGTCCCCAGAACCAGCACCATCCAGCTGGAAGAGACGCGCAGGCTCCAACGCAGCAACGTCCTCCAGCGTTTTCGCTGTGGCCCACTGGGCGGGGTAGGGGGTTTCGTTGAGGTATTTCTTCAACGCGACGTCGTCAAGCATGAGCCCTCTGCTCCTACTCCGAGCGGATCATCCCGGTGACCATGTTCTTGTACTGGTCCACGCGCTCGTCCGAAAGGGCCGAGATCTGCGCAGTCAGCTCAACGCTTTGGCCAGTGGTCGGCTCGCTGCCCTCAAGGGACACGATGCCGTCATTGGTCACCTTCATAATCATGTAGACCGGCGAGCCCTTCGGCAGGTTCGGCAGGTTCTGCAGCACCGCACCGTTCTCACCCGAGATCAGCTTGTTGGCGTCCATGTCCTGGGACACCACCTCGCCCGCCTGCTCATAAATATCAAAGCGGATGCGGGTGGTGTTGTCGTTGGACGCAAAACCCTGCGCCGTAGCCTCGGCGGGAAGTTCCGCGCCGGCCTCAAGCACGTGCATGACGTACGGCACTTCGCGCTCCGGATCCCAGAACTTCACACCCACTGCCTTCGGCAGGACGTTCTTGATCTCCATGCTGCGCGCACCCGTTGGCGTTGCCACCGTGATCATGGAACCGCCGGTCTGGGCGGAAGTGTCGTTCGGGTTGACGCTGATGTCACCACCAGCCGCATCCACCAGGCCCTGCGCGTAGATCGCAGCGCCCTTCGCCACAGCCAGGTCGAACTCGGTCGGGGTCAGCTCCCAGCCGAAGCGGGACTCCAGCGCCTCCGACACCATCGGCATACGCGAGGAACCACCAACCAGCAGGTAGCGGTCAATCTGCAGGTTCGGACGCTTCTTCTTCGCGGATTCAATGGCGCGCTCCACCACGCGCAGCGTCTGATCCACTAGGTACTGCGTCGCAGACTCAAAGTCTTCGCGCGTGATCTCAACGTTGGCCTTCACGCGGTTTTGGTAGTTGCACAGAATCTTCGCGGACTTACGGCGCGTCAGGGCAATTTTTGCCTGCTCAACGCCGCTCTTCAGGTTCTGGACAAAGTCCTCGTCATACGTTGGGTCCTCTTCCAAACCACTGGTGACAACGAAGTTCATCACGGCCAGGTTGTAGAGCTCCTCGTCCCAGTCCGCGCCGCCGAGCTGGCGGTCACCATCCACGGCGAGCACCTCAATGCCGTCCTCATTCATCTCCATGATGGTGGTATCGAAGGTGCCGCCGCCCAGGTCATAGACCAGAAGCGTTTGGTTGTCGCCGTGGCGGGTACCCGAAGACAGCGCCGCAGCAACCGGCTCGGTGATGATGTCCAACACGTTCAGGCCCGCGATCTCGCCCGCCTGTTTGGTGGCGGTGCGCGCCTCCACACCGAAGTACGCCGGCACCGTAATCACCACACCGTCCGCCTTCTCACCCGTGAAGTCCTCCGCGGTCTCCACCAGGTAGGACAGGATCAGCGCGGAGATGGATTCCGGTGAGTGCACCACGTCATGGATCTTCACGTCATAGTTGTCACCCATCTGACGCTTGATCAGCTGCACGGTCTCGTCCGGGCGCAGCTCAATCTCGTTTTTCGCCTCACGGCCGACGACAAAATTCGAAGCGTCATCAAACAGCACCACGGACGGGGTGGTCTGGTCGCCCTCGAAGTTCTGGATGACCTGCGGGGTTCCCAACTCATCAATATGCGCAATCGCAGAGTAGGTCGTACCCAGGTCGATGCCGTAAACCTTCACTTCGTCTCAGTCCTTACTTGTCTGTTTGGGGGCTTTCGCTTGCCGACGCCACATAGCGGTACACCGCCACCTGCGCCGGAATCGCCGTATTCTGTGCACCAGGGTGACCAAACCCAGGCGCAAGCACGCAGTGGATCGTGTCATTCAGACTAGCGTCTGACGTTTCCACCCGACGGACCGTCTTGTGCAGCTTCCGATCAAACGCATCACCAGGCTTCGCCTTGACGTCCGCAAACCCCAGCACACGCAGCAAATCCTGCAGCTGCTGCTCAAAGTACTCGTACATATCGCGCGTCTGCTGCTGCGCCTGCTCGGCCGTCAGGTCGCTCAAGTCCTGCTGCAAACCGTCCTCGGTGTGCTTGAGCAGATCCACAACCACCTTCGCGGCGGGCGCGAGCGTTTTGGAGATGATGTCCATGCGCGCGGTCTCGAGGGCGCGGATGGCGGTGTCGCGTGGATCGTCGTCAAGCAAAGGCTCTGTGGTGCCCTCATCCAGCTTTGCGGTGACATACTCGCTGAGCTGGCGGAACTCCGTGAGCATCGAGGTTTCCAGGGTGCGCATGTTCGCGCGCATGTTGTCCACCTGGTTGTTCAGCTTGTCCAGCAGCGTGCGCGCGGAAACCTCGTCCTGTTGCTGTGGCTGTTGTTTCTGTGGCCTGGGTGGGGGTGTGTTTACGTGCAGATCGCCGTCGCGGAAACCTCGTGTCACTGCTCCAACTCCTTCTGAGCGATCCAGGTGTTACGGCCAGCGAACTGGCCGCCGTGCGCCATCTGCGCAAGGGTGAGTGAGGAGATCTCACTGCTGGTCACGCCGTTATCCGTAACCAGGTAGAGGCCCTCGCCGGTACCCCGACGTGTCGGTTTCAGCGGCGGCACAATGCGCTCAGATCCCAAGTACAGCCCGGCGACGGGCGCGCCCATGCCTGTGCGCTTCAGCTCCAGATCCGCCGCCTGAATCAGCTTGTTAAAGGCGTCAGCTGCCTTTTGTTTCTTGCGGTTTTCAAAAATTGTGCGCGAGGCAAACTGGGTTGCGCCCACCGCGATCGCACCGAACAAGCCCGAGGTAAACAGCGCCAAGACCGCCGGGCCAAGCAGCACAGCCCAGCCGACGCAGCCGTCCGCGTCAACGTATTCCTCCAGGAACACGGCGGCGATGGCCAGCACCACAATGCCAATGATGGCCGTTGCCGGGTTCGGGTCCCACGCCGCGATATCTAGAAGCGCAGCGGGGATGCCCAGCACCAGCGGGGTGATCCACGGGTTAGAGAACTTCGGCGGCAAGAAACCCAACGCCTTGTTCTGGCCTTCATCTGCAACCGGCTGGAAGTGGGTGCTTAACACCTGGTCAACAAAAACCGGGTCGTGCTCCATCTCAGCAACCTGAGTTGCAAGCTCACCAACCGCACGCGAGTCCACGCAGTACTCAGCGATGGCGTCCAATTCCGTACGAGCCGCAATCGGGTTACGAGCCTGAATCGCCTGCTCCAGCGAGGACGTATCCCGATCCAACTGCCTTGCCCTGGAGTTAATGCTTTCAACAATGTCCGCACCTACTGAGGAGCGCGGCTTCTCACCAGAGGCAAGCATCTGATCAAGCTGGTACTTCGCCTGCGCCAAGCGGCCATCATCCATCACACGCTGCAGGGAGCCGAACGCTTCCTTGTCCAGCTCGCGCGCACGTTCTTCAGAGACCTCCGGGTCAGCCCACTCCGCAGTCAGCTTGCTCACGCCGCCAAACGCGGCCTCCAGCTTGTCCACCTCGGCGCTGTCCACACCCAGGCCGCGAAGGGTTTCGGCAGCTTGGGAAACGGTAGCGCCACGGTCCTGCTCATCTTCAAACACCTGCAGGTAGTAGCTGGCAAGCCAGTTGCGCAGCTGCTCATCGCTCTTGATCTGGGAGGTCAGGCGGGAAGCCAGCAGTTTCTGCTGGCCGTACTTCTGCGGGTTGCGGGTGAAGTACTCAAGCGCTGCGTCCAAATCCGCCTTGGTTACAGGACCAGAGGTGCCGGACACCTTCTGCTCCAGCAGCGAGATGGTTGCGTCTGCGTCCTCATCAAACGCACGCGGGTGGATCGCATGTGCAAAGCCCTGCGGGAACGTGCGGGTAATCTGGCTAAACAGCATCGCCGGGATATCGTCCACCACCGTGATGGAACGATTCGCCATCAAAGGCTTGAGCAAGCCAAGCGCGGTGTCCTCCGGCAGGCCGCGGTAACGAATCGGGCGTGCTGCCTCTTTACGGCTAATCAGCGGGAAGTCGCTGAAACGCTCCTCCAGCTCATCAGCCGCGGCATATGTGCCCGTGTTGATGTTTTCCAACCATGCCGTGTGCGCAAGCTTGTACAGCTGCGGGTTATCAAGCGTCCACGCGGAGTTTGCCTGCGCCAGAGCCTTCAGTCCTGCCGTGACTTTCTGCGCCGCAGCACGTTGACGTCCCGTGCCAGAAGCCAGGCGGTCCAGCTCCGCCTGCACTTCCTGGCCGCGGTCAGCCACGAGCTCCTCGTTGTCACCCTGCGGGTCTACCTGCAGCAGCCCGAACAGGTTTACAGCAGGAAGCGCTCCGGTGGCCGCGCTTTCTGCAGCAGCACCGGATGTACCCTGCACGGCGCTTGCGAGTGAGTCCCAGTCAGCAGCAGAAGTCCCGCCCAAATAGGCGTTGAGAGCGGTTTTGTTGAACTCTGCTGGACGTTCCTCGAACTCAGATGTTGTCATCGCGCGAATCTCCTCGAGTGACACGGCTTAAAACTTAGGCACAAAAACACATGCAGTATATACGCCGTGCACACACCCCCGCCGGGGAGCTTCGCGCGCTACGTGGGCTGCCTACTTGGCAAACTCCTCAACCAGCGCCGCGTTAAACGCCGGCAGGTCGTCCGGCGTACGCGAGGAGACCACACCGGAGTCAACCACAACCTCCTCATCAACCCAGTCCGCGCCAGCGTTGATCAGGTCGGTCTTCACGTTCTTGACGGACGTCAGCTTCACGCCGCGGATCACGTCCGCGTCCGTAAGAATCCAGCCACCGTGGCAGATCACGCCGATCGGCTTGCCTGCGTCCTTAAACGCCTTGACCAGGGCAACCGCATCCTCGTCCACACGGATGTGGTCCGCGTTGATGGTGCCGCCGGGCAGGATGAGGGCGTCGAAGTCGTTCACGTCAGCGCTACTAGTCAAAAGCTCCACCGCAACCTTGGTGCCCTTCTTGCCCTCGATCTCACCGGACTCCGTGGACACCACACGCGTGGTGGCGCCGGCGGCCTCGACGGCCTCCTTCGGGCTAGTCAGCTCCGAATCCTCGAAGCCGTCGGTGGAAAGAATCGCAATCGTCTTATTGTTTAGAGCGTTGTTTAGATCAGCCATGCGGCCCACCGTACGTATCTTGTTTAGATCGTGCAGCGGACCTGGCTAGACGGCTAATCCTCCGGCAGGTCCTGATCCAACGGCACCTTGGTGGAACCCAGGCCTTCCTTCACCGGCACCTTCGGGTTGTCGGCGTGTGCCTTGTCGCGCTTGGCCATGCGCATCATGTGGTCGCGGATGGCCAGGAAGGACTCCTTGGAATCCAGGGTTTGTGTCTGCTGCGTTGCCATGGAGATCTCGTCCGCGGTGATCTCGCCGGCGCGCAGGGACACCATCTCCGCCCAGTAGCGGAACCACACTGCAATAACTGCCGCCACCGGCACTGCAAGGAAGGCGCCGATGATGCCGAAGCCGGTACCACCCAATGCCACCGCAAGCAGCACAATCGCCGCATGCAGGCCCATGGCGCGGGACTGCAGGATCGGCTGCAGTACGTTGCCCTCGATCTGCTGCACAGCAATGATCAGGATCAGCACGAACACAGCGTTGAGGAAACCGTTGGACACCAGCGCAACAATGACAGCCAGGGCGCCTGCCGTGAACGCACCGACGATGGGGATGAAGCCAGCGAAGAACGTCAGCACGGCCAGCACCGGCCACAGCGGTACGCCGAGGATGATCAGGCCGATGCCGATGAAGATGGCATCCACCAGCGACACGATCGCCTGCGTGCGGATGAACCCGGAAAGGGTGTTCCAGGAACGCATGCACACCTCAGTTAGGTGCCAGCCTGCGCGCACACCGGTGTATTTGCGTAGCCAGGGGAGGAAGCGGTCGCCGTCCTTAAGGAAGAAGAAGGACAGGATGAGGGTCAGAGCGAGGGTGGTACCCACCGAAGCAATCGCACCGATGCCAGTAAACACGCCCGAGGCGATTGACGACGCCTGCCCCCGCACCATCCCAGCAACCTGATCCAGGGTCTCCTGAATCTTGTTCGGGTCGATCAACTCCGAATCAATGCGGCTGTCCACCCAATCCAGAATCTGGCGGACACCGGTCTGCGCCTGGTCATACAGCTGCTTGCCCTGCGTGCGGACGGTCGGCGCCATCGCCGAGAAAATACCAATGATCGCGCCGAAGAAGCCCACCAGTACCAGCAGCACGGACAGTGCCGACGGCACCTTGTGGTCCCTCAGCCAACGCACCGGCGGCCACAGCACCGTGCAGAAGATCAGCGCCAGAAGAATCGGCAGCAGGCCCATCCACACGAAGCTGAGCAGGTAGAACAGCAAACCCGTAGCAGCAACGACAATGATAAAGCGAAGCGCCCAAGCTGCTGCCGTACGACCATCGGAGGCAATCACTTGCCCACGATCAATCGGCTCGTCAGACATTTCCTGCGCGGCTTCCGCTGGGGTAGGCAGCGTTGCGAAAACGTCCGCGTCTTGGTTCTTGTTTGGGCCTTTATTTGGGTTTTTGGCCTGATTCATTTCAGTCACCCAGATCATTGTGCCAGATAGGTGCTGGCGTGCTACTTTCCATGAGGTTTTATATTGTTTCCCTATCTGAAGGATTCGCAGATGCGTCTTTCCCGTTTCACCGCTGCAACCGTCGCCGCAGCCACCGCCACCTCCCTCATCGTTGCCGCACCTGCAGCCAATGCTTGGGAAACTAAGTACGACCGCGCGGCGGACAAGTGCTCGATTTCGTTTTCTGACCGGGACATCACCCGCGTGAACCAGGCCTACAAGGCATTGTTCACCGAGATGGCCAAGCAGACCGACAACGAGAAGCTCAAGGCCAGCTTCCAGAACGCAGCACAGCGCCCGTTCTTTACCGACGCCGACAAGACGCTGATCATGAGCCCCGACGAGGCGCTGGAAAAGGGTGGTCTGCTCTACGGCGTGGACATCGCCCAGATCGTCTTCCCGCAGGGTATCGAGGCCGCACTGAAGGACCTGGACCTTGAGAAGATCGCTGCCAACATTGACTTCGAAGCTCTGCTTGCAGACGTCGACTTTGAGGCCGTAGCCAACGCCGCCGACGTAAAGAAAGCTGTCGAGGACGCCGGTGGCGTGGACGTTCAGGCCGCACTGAAGACGTTGCCAATTGGTGAGGTGCTGGAAAATGTTGAATGGTCCAAGGTTGAAGCGGACTTTAATGATGCGCAGATGCGCGAGGATCTGAAGGCGAAGATTCCCAACCGGGGTTTCAGCGAGTATTTCGGTTTGATTGGTGATTTCATTGCTGACCCAATCAAGGCAGTGCTAAAGGTCATGGGCTTCGAGGAGGCTGGTTTCCAGGGGATCCTGGAACTGGTTGCAAAGAACCTCGAGGTCAAGAACGTTGACAAGGCATTCTCTGAGGCGTTGGAGAAGGCGGACGTTGATACGCAGGCAGTATTGAAGGAGGCCCTGGAGGCTTCCGGCCTGGATATCAAGGCAGTGCTGAAGAACCTGATGAGCCAGCCTGCGGTGAAGGCTGAGCTGAAGAAGCAGACGGACAAGATCGACTTTGGCAAGGCGCTGAAGGACGCGTTGGAGAAGTCCGGCATTGAACTCAACGTGGAAACCATCCTTGGGTTCAAGACTTCCGAGGTGTCCCTCGCTGCACAGGACGCGTTTGACGCGGTTGGTCCGCAGGTGCTGGCGCCGATTGTCACCATGAACGATGCATTCACCGCGTGCTCTGTCCACTCTGATCAGGTGAAGAAGAAGCCGTCTGGTTCTACCGTTGGTTCCTCCGGCCGCAAGCAGGGTAGCTCCGATGACCACGTGAAGGGTTCGGTTGCATCCGGTTCTTCGCTGGACATGACGGGTCTGACCGTGGTGAGCATCCTGGGCGTAATCGCAGCGCTACTTGCGACGGGTGTTGCTGGCTTCGCAGCCCGCCCGATCGTTGAGAACTTCATGAAATAGTTCAGATGGCCGGTGTTTCCGGTCGATGCAATGTGGTCTAGCAGGACAGGTCTAATAGTGCACGAAGCCTGCTAGGCCACATTGTTTTTCGCCTAAAACGGAGCGTCTGAAATCTCGACCGTGCCCCTTCGGAAAAACGGCCTGTTTTTTGGTTTTGAACCTGAGTTGGGGTCACCGTTGGTCGTTGAAGATCCCTTCGACATTGTGGCC
>NZ_KV786459.1:45093-46222 GCF_001806945.1 Corynebacterium sp. HMSC30G07
AAGATCCCTTCGACATTGTGGCCTCTGGGTTTGGTCTTGTGGTTGGCGAAAGTTTGGCACTAGTTTCGGCACTCATTTCGTCACTCATTTGTCCCAAGTCAGGAACCACGTCGAGGCCTCCTTCGGAAAAACGGGCTGTTTTTTGTTTTTGAACCTGGCCACCTGTTCTCTTACTCGGGTCGGGCATCAACCAGTTCTTCTGGGTTGAAGTTTTCCGACCAGCCGTAGTCGTACTCCGGGTCGGGGAAGGGTGGTTCGGAAAAATCGGGTTCTTTTGGCAACGGCTCCGGCAACACCGCCTTGATCGGGAAAACAAGGCCGTATTCTTCCTCCAGTGCTGCGATCTGGGCGTCGGCCTGTTCGAGGTTGTGGTGGTGGTCAAAATCGTCCAGGATTTTGTGGCCTTTGGCGTAGAACTGCGCCACTCGGCTGCGACGAGCACACACTTGCTCAAGGTTGCTCTTCCACCGTGGTGCCGCAGCATGTGTGTTGTGTGCGATCAGACTGTCTGGGGCGCAGGTTTCATACGTACCGTTGGCAAACAGCCACAAGATTTCACCCGTATCCGGATCCGGGACGTAGAAGCCGCGCTTATCGGTTTTTAGGTTGTGGTGCTTTTGGCACAGTGGGTAGAGGTTTCCTGGTGTGGTTTTGCCACCCTGGTTAAACGCGATCCGGTGATCTAACTGGCACCTCAGTGACGGCACGCTACATCCCGGGAATACACAATGGGTATGGCGTGCGCAGACGACTCGTCGCATTGCTTCGGTTGGGGTGTAGCTATCCGTATGTGCTTGAAGTTCTGCCTCCATATCCACTTCGGTGAACTTCGCTGTAGCCAGCAGGTCATCGAGTGCTGCGGTTGCTTCCGGGGTTAAGGCCCCAACCCCTGGTACATAGGCTGGACCACCAGGCGCGCGGTCCTTTGGCACAAACACGTGCAGCGTCGTTTTTGTTGGGGTGATTTCCCCGGAAAGCAGTTTGACCATTGCATCTGCCATGGAGGTTTTGTGTTCCCGTGCAGTCGCTAATACATGCTCGCGTACGACCTGTGCTGTCAACGGGTTGGTCGCCAACGTGACCAGTGTTTTGACTGTGCCGGACTGTGCAGACACCTCAAAGGTCACCG
>NZ_KV786460.1:0-71105 GCF_001806945.1 Corynebacterium sp. HMSC30G07
TCCAAAAAAGCACACATTTTGTCGCTTAACCCGCTGCAGAGCCGTTAGGGCATTCTTCGGCGCCACTGTACGTGATTGCACACAAACATCGGATAAGGCCCGCCGAGCGGCTATCCGATCTTTATCGTTATCGGACAACTCCACCACCCCGCCGCTCGGCCAGCGTTCCCTTCAGCCCATTGTTTCTGCAGGTAGAAGCGTTACAAAAACAGGCTGCTCGCTAAACCTCGTGGAGGCGGCTCACGGCGATACCTAAAGATCGGATAGCAAACATCGGATAGCGCCCATGCCCTTGCGGCAAGCCAGCTTCGTTTTCAACAAATATGCAGGGGAAGATATGCAGGTCTGCAGGTCACGGGCTATTTTCATTAACAGGCGTCTTATTGAAAAAACGCTCTGACCATTACTCCTGCATATCTTCCCCTGCATATTTGCGTTCGGGTACTGTTCGGGTACTGTTCGGGCACTGTTCGGTGGTCGGCCGTCGTCAAGGTCAAGCAGGCGATGCAAACGCTCAGGACACCCCCAAGACACCAACATCTAAGAATCCAGCAGCCAGAACCCCATGAAGTCTTAAGCTTAGTGCCAGATTACCCCCGTTATAGGGGAGATTTTGTTGATACGACCCCTATTTCTGAGAGTTTAATATGACGCATCACCATTCTGTTTAGCCAGAATATAGGGCTTTTTGCGTACCTTTAGGTTTGATTAGTTCTCCGGGGCTAAATTCTGGTCGCAAGCCTCGAGTCAGATAAGAGCAACCTTACTGTAGAGTTACTGACTGATATTTGAATGACGTGTTACAGAGTATTTTCTTAATGTTCTGTAACCCCAACACGGAGTAATCAGTCTTGTCTCAGAATTTGAAGAAGAAGATTCTCGCCGCAACCGTGGCGGGTGTCACTGCATTGAGCACGGTAACCGTTGCACCGTCCGCTCAAGCGTTTAGCTTTACCTCTACCTCTACTGTCACCCAGAAGCAGCAGCGGGGCGAAACCAGCCAGATTCTGTCCTACTACGAGAAATTCCCTCGAGAAGAAGAGCAGAAGATCCGTCAGGAGATTCAAAGCGCTGACGTGTTTGCCCCGGGTCTCATGCAGTCCGACATCGGTTTCGGCTGGTGCGTCGACCTTGGCCTGCACGCTCCTCAAAACTCACAGGTAAAAAACCACAGCTATGAGGTTCGAAAGCTCACCGGTCAGTCCGGTGCCTACGGCGATGGCCTAGGTCTGCACGACGATATCCGTGTAGCTGCAGTCAACGTGACCAAGGAGCTCCTGAAGGCTGCTGAAGCAGGCAATGATGGCCGCGTACAGAAGCTGAACCTGGTTCTCCAGGCGCTGCTGGGCAACAACCTGGGTCACTTGAACGGTGTTCGCGAGAACTTCTACTACAACAAGGGTGGACTGACCAACCGCGAATTTGAGTACCTGACCGGTTTCAAGGTTGATCATCGCCAGCAGGCAAAGCCTGGCAACCTGGAGACCAACTACTACTTTGTTAAGACCTCGCGTCACAACGAGATCAAGCGCACCGTGAAGTCTTACGAGTACATCACGGTTCTGGTGCCCACGAGCTACAACACCAAGTCCGCTGCGGTGAACTTCAAGGCTCCGCAGCGTCTGATCACGATTTACCAGCCGGGCCTGGAGATCACCCCGAAGCCGAAGCCGGAGCCGACCCCTGAGGTCACCCCGGATCCGAAGCCGACCCCAGAGCAGCCGACGCCGGATCCGAAGCCGACGCCGACCACTGAGACTGCAACTGAGACCACGACCAAGACGACCACTCAGACCACCACCGCCACCACGACGGTGACGCATGAGCCGTCCACCACCACGGTTGTTGTTCCGGGCGAGAAGGAAACCCGGATTGAGAAGCACTACTTCTACTCCTACTTCTGGTCCTTCGAGTCCTGGAACAACCAGTCCCGCAAGATCACGGTAGAGAACAACTCCAACGTCAAGGTCATTGGTGAGGAGTGGGTTGAGTGGCGCCGCGAGGGCAACACCATCATCATCACCCCGAAGCCGGGCTCCAACGGCAAGACTGTCAAGGTCATCGTGACCAACCCGGATGGTTCCCAGTCTGAGCACGTGATCAACATTGAGTACAAGACCCAGATCACCACTGGCGGCTCGATCGAGATCGTTTCCAACCAGCAGGCCGAGATCACCATTGAATCTGGTGATTCCTACCGCGTGATTGGTGGCGACAGCCTGATCCGCGTTGTGGAGCGCAACGGCAAGCTGATCATCGTTGGCGTTGAGGGTGCAAGCGGCACCGACACCATTGTTGTTACGGACAAGTACGGCAATGAGATCCACTACAAGATCACGGTGACCACCCCGTCCATCAAGAACAACACGTTCACTCTGGAGAACGGCTCCAGCAGCCGTATCACCATCGAGAACTCCAATTGGGAGTACAGGGTTGTTCAGGGCCAGGATCTTATCGACGTTTCCCGTAACGGCAACCAGCTGATCATCACCGGCAAGGAAGGCGCCAATGGTGCTGCGATCGTTGAGGTTGTAGACGCTCACGGCAACGTGATCTACCGCTACTCCATCAACGTCGTGTGGAACCAGCAGGATGCTGACGCTCCGGAGTTCTCCTACCGCGTTTCCAACCTGGGCAACCTGAAGGTCAATACCGAGTCCGGCCACAAGCTGACCATCACTGAGAATGGCCACCTTGTTGAGCTGACCCAGAACGGCACCCAGTGGATCATCGTTCCGAAGCAGGATGCTGAGGGCGTTGTGGTGGTTGAGGAGCGTGACGGTCAGGATCGCCTCGTCGCTACGCACAAGATCACCATCTTCAAGGCGCAGGTTCAGACCAGCTACCTGGAGATCTACAACACCCAGGAGATCAACGGCCTGCCGGGCAAGGACCTGACCATCGTCAGCGGTTCTGAGCACGCCGACCTGAACAAGAACGGTTCTACCTGGACCCTGACCCCGAAGAAGGGCGCTGAAGGCACCGTCGTCATCGAGGACCGTGATGAGCACGGCCGCGTGATTGGCAAGATCCAGGTCACCATCAAGGCACAGCCGGTTGTGGTGCAGGAGCTGAACAAGGACATCTTCAACAACGTTGAGCACAAGCTGACCTTCTCCGAGGGCTGGAGCTTCAACATTGTTGAGAACCAGGCTGACGTCACGGTTGAGCGCCAGGGCGACAAGCTTGTTGTTAAGCCGAAGCCGGGCAAGACTGGCCGCGTCTACATCGAGCTGAAGAACGAGCACGGCCAGCTGGTTGGCAAGGTCACCCTGAACGTGAAGAACCCGCCAGCAGGCAACCGGACCCGCGTGATTGAGAACTACTCCGTCATCGTGATCAACGTTCGCGGCAACAACAAGCTCGTTGTCCGCGAGGGTGGCGACCTGGTTGTTATCGACGGAAACAAGGTCACCCCGACCGGCAAGCCGGGCACCGTGATCATTGAAGAGCGTGACGCCAACGGCAACGTGGTCAACGTCCACACGATTGAGATCAAGCCGGGCAAGACCACGACCGAGACCAACACCAACACGGTTGTTGAGATCGAGATCACCGAGGGCAACACGCTGACCCCGAAGCCGGGTCAGGGCGGCGACCTGGTCATCATCGACGGCAAGGAAGTCAAGCCGAAGGGCAAGCCGGGCACCGTGATCATCGAAGAGCGCGATGGCAACGGCAACGTGGTCAACACCCACGAGATCGTGATCACCGACAATAACCCAGCTCCGAAGCCGGGCACCGTTGAGACCGATGACCGCGACGGCAAGACGCCGAACGACTACAACTCCGGCAACACCACGATCGAGATCACCGATTCCAACGTCAAGCGCAACCCGGACGGTTCCATCACCGTGACGGTTCCGGGCGGCAACAAGGGCAACGGCAAGATCGAGATCACCGACGGCAATGCGGATGACTACAACATCGTGCAGAACCCGGACGGCACCTGGACCATCACCCGCAAGGATGGCAAGCGGGTTGACGGTGTCAGAATGATCTGGGTCAGCAACAAGACCACCAACGTCAACATCAACGGTCTGTCTTCCCGTGAAGACGGTGAGGGTGGCTCCAGCAAGCTGGATGATAAGTGCATCTGGTCCATCGTTGGCCTGACCGCACCGCTGGCGCTGCTGATCCCGCTGGGCATCCTGTCCCAGGTCAGCATCCCGGGCCTGGAGCCGGTTCACCAGCAGCTGAACATGGCAGTCCAGCGTGCGAACACCTCGCTGCAGCGTGGCCTGGGTATCTACGACGAGGACAAGGCTGGACGCGCAGCTGGCGTTGACGCTGCACTGCGCGGCATTGACGCAAGCCAGCTGGCTCTCGCCGGCGGCGCCCTGGCTGCCGTGGCCGTAGGCCTGGCCATCCTGGACGGTGTGCTGCGTGCATGCGGCAAGGAAGAGGCAACCTCCTCCTACGCCATCCAGCAGGCAGTGGGCAAGGCCAAGGACAAGAAGGCCGAGAAAGAGGCAAAGCGCGAAGAAAACTAGCGCCTTAGCCCCTTGCAGTAGTACTTAGCGGGACCCCAACCGGATTCGTCCGGTTGGGGTTTCGCGTTTTCATACCCGCTCAAAGTCCCGTGCGCGTAGTTTTGTCGTAGTGATTCTGGAAACCAGGCGCATATCCAACCGTGGCACCTCAACCGCCGCCGAGACGAACTGGTCTCTTTTACCCTTGAGGTAGCCGATACTTCGCCGTTTCAGCCTGGAGTTCGACATCGTAAACGTTCCCTGATCCACAACACATCAAAGACCAACAGCGTGCAACGAGGATCCTGCGCCCCTCCCCGACCTTGGTGCCCCATCAGACGGAAAGGTCCTTTGCCCCAGATGCCAACAGCCAGTAATGCCGAACTTTCGTGCATCCACGATTCAAAAACACAAGCGCAAGTGGCCCAAAAGCAAAAGCGTCTGGGCCATCAGCTCCAGCTTGCCCGGACAAGGCAAGAAACGTTAACCCTTTAGCCCGGAAACCCACCCCCTCCCACCTGCGCATTTTGCGTTTTGAAATTTCGGGGGCACCCGCAGGCCCAGCCCCGCTCCAGCCCTGGCCTCGCCGCAACTGCACGCTGGGAGTAGCTCCGATTGAAGGAACCCGTTTGGAGGATCCCGTTTTCGCCGTCTTTTCGGGGTCTAAACGGGGTCCCGAAAACGGGATCTAGCCCACGATCTAGCCCACGAGGCGCATTTGGGCGCTCGCCCCACACTCTCGGAAACCCCGAACGCACAATCCCCGAGCGGAACACTACGGATACGCCGTGTTTTTGGGGCCTACACGTAGTGTTCCGCTCGGGGTTTAGCGCAAAGAGGCGCTTTCCGGGCCGGTTCATCCAACTTTCAGTACTATGACGCAACTAAGTACTAGCGATAGATGCGAGAGGACACGCCCTCATGAGCAAACACGCAAGGAACGTAGCGACAATCGCAGTCGTCGGGGCACTGGCCCTGGGGCTAGCCGGTTGCGCGGAGACAGAGTCAGCGCCAGAAGCGTCCCCTGAGACAACGCAGGAGACAACTGCGGAAGCAAGCCCAGAAAAGACCACCGAAGAAACCACCGCGCAGGCTTCCGACTTGGTGGAGGTCAGCTCCGGCCCGTTGACAATCAAGGTGCCGAAGAGCTGGGAAGTGTACGACCGATCTACTGATCCGGATGAGTTGCCAGACCCGTGGGTTGTTGGCGTGTTGGATGTTGAGACGGTGACGCAGATCCGCATGTCAGAGGACAGTGGTCAGGCTCCGCTTGCCGACGCCACGAATTACATCATCCTCGGCGGCAACGCGATCGCCCAGGCGGGCAAGGTTGAAGAGCGCGGTTCCGATGACGTGGACATCCAGGGTGCTGACAACGCGATGGTGTCCTTCTTCGAGTACACCGACAATGACGGTGACTTGTGGAATGGCCTGCTGCTTTCCGCAGGCACGCGTGCCACGGGCAACGTGGCCACCATGGAGCTGCTCAGCATCAGGGACGGCGGCCTGAGCCAGGATGAGGTGATGGAGATTGTTAACAGCGCCACCTATGACGTGTCGAAGGCCCCCGAAGTCGACGCCGTAGACCTCACGCAGTAGACCTCACGCCGTAAACGCTTAGCCAACCGCAACGCTAGACCCCGAACGGAAGACTACGGATAGGCCGGGTTTTGGGTATCTATCCGTACTCTTGTATTCGGGGTTTAGCGCAAAGAGGCGCGGTTCGGGCTGGTGGAAAGCCGCCAGCCGACGCCGTAGCCAGCCGACGCCGTAGCCAGCCGACGCAGCCAACCCAGCCGTTAGACGGCGATTTCGGGGTGGATGTCTTTTTCGCGGATGTTGCGTCGTAAACGAAGCGCCAGACACGACGCCACCCAAGCGCCGACGGCCAGGCACACGAGCACGATGATGCCGCGCATGAGGCGGGGGTCGGTACTCGTGGTGCCGAACATGGCGATGCGGGTGAGGTCCACCACGTACGTCATGGGGTCCAGCTTGTGGATCCATTGGATGAACTCCGGCTGCACCTCGGGCGGGTACAGGCCGTTCGATGCCACCAGCTGCAGGGACATCAGGGCCATAGTGGTCAGTCTGCCTATGGACGGCCCAAACAACGCATTCAACGCAAAAATCGTGGTGATGAAGGACCAGGAAGAAATCAGCAACACCGCGAACATCCAGACCGGGTGGACTGGTTCCACCTTCAGCACCAGCACCTGCACGACCCACAGCGCCACTACCTGGGCAAGGCCGATGAGGTAGGAGGGGATAAGGGTGTTGAGGGCGACTCGGTACGCACGCGCCCCGGAGTCGATGGCGCGCCGGGAAAGCGGCGGGAAGATCATGTAGGCGATCAGGCCGCCGAACCAGAGCGACAGGGCCAGGAAGAAGGGGGAGAGGCCGCGGCCGAAGTAGGTCACGGAGTCGCCAACCTGGTTGACCACCACGGGGCGCGAGGCGGCGTCCACAGCCTTGTTCAGGCGGTCGCCTTCCCAGCGGGGGGCTTGCTGGGCGCCGTCGGAAAGTTTGACGGAGAGTTCACCGGTGCCGTCGGAGAGTTGCACGAGGCCGTCGTTAAGCGAACCAAGCCCCACAACCAGCTGGTTGGAGCCGGCCGCAAGCTGGGAGGATGCGTCGGCTGCGGTGTTGGCGGCGACGACGAGCTGGCTGGTGCCGTCCTTCAGGCGCGTGATGCCGGCCATGAGGGTGCCGGAGCCGTTTTCAAGCTGCGCGAGGCCGTCGGCAAGCTGCTGCGCAGCAACGGCCGCGCGGTCCATGCCGGAGCGGAACTGGGCGGTCGGGTCCTGCAGCTGGTTCGCCAGGTCATGGGCGCCCTGCTGCAGCTGGTTCATCTGGGCGACCAGGTCAACGCCGGCAACGGTGGTCAGCGCCCCCGAGTTGAGCTGCGCGCGGGTGGCGCGAGCCTGGTTGGCAATGATCTCAGAGCCGGGGACGGGGGAGGCGTCCAGGTCGGCGATGACCTGGGCAAGGCCTGCGTCGATGTCGTTGAGTGCGGCCTGCGCGGAGCCTAGAGAATTAGCAAAGCCGGTGATCTGGTCCACGCCGCCGGCGATCTGGGCCGCGCCCGCGCCCAGGCGGTCCGTGCCTTGCTTTAGCTGGTTCAAACCATTCGACAACTGCTGCGAGCCGCCGGTTGCGGAGGTAAGGCCGGTGGAGAGGCGCTGCGCGCCGCTATAAAGCTGGCCCATGCCGTCGTCCAGCTGGCGTGCCGCGGGCGGCAACTCCTGGAGCTTGGAGTTGAACTCCTGCATGCCGCTGTCCAACTTGCCCGCGCCCGCGCCGAGCTGACCTGCGCCATCCTCGGCCTTTTTGGCGCCGGCGTCGAGCTGGCTGGCGCCATCGGCGGCCTTATCCATGCCTTCGCCGACCGTGTTGAAGCCGACGAAGAGCTGTTCAACCACCTCCGCGCCAACCGTGCTGGAGACGGCCTCAGCCACTTGGCCACTGGCCACGTTGCCCAGCATGGTTGGGATAAAGCCGTTGGTTTCATTCAGCGTGACGTTGATCTTGGCCTGGTGCGGGTTCTCATCGCGCACGCTGGTGGCGGCGGCGGTGAAGTCCTTGGGAATCTCCATGGCCATGTAATAGGTGCCGTTGTCCACGCCCTCGCGGGCTTCGTCGGCGCTGATCAGGTGGAAGTCCATCGGGGACTGCGCGAGCAGCTCATCGACCACCTGTTGGCCGGCGTCGCCCTCGTCAGAGTTGACCAGGGCCACGGGCACTTTGTGGAAGTTGCCCAGCGGGTCGTAGTAGCTCCAAACAAAGAGGCCGCCAAAAAGCAGCGGCAGCAACATGATGGCAATCAGCGCCAGTGGGGGAAGCTTGCCGTGAAAGAACTTCCGGAAGTTTGTTCCAATGTGTAGTCCGCTCATAGCTCCTCATTCACTGTGGTCACGATGACCGGTACGCGCGCCGCCACCTTGGTTAGGTCCTGCAGGATTTCGTGGCGTAGCGCCATCTTTTTCAGCTGGTCAATGTCGTCGACTACCAGCAGCTCCGCGTCCGGGCGCGAGATCAGTGCCAGCAGGATGCGAAGCCGGAAGCGGTCCATCACGCCAAGATCACCGACTGCTTTGTCTACGTCCAAGTTTTCTAGCCGCAGCGGTTCGAGCCAGGGTGCAACCAGCTTGTGTTCCATGATGTTTTTGGGCACGCGCGCGAAGAAGGGTTGCGCCCAGGCAACTTGTTCGCGGATGCATTCGCGTGCGCTGACCATGCGTTCGAGTTCGTCGATAAAATTCACCCCGGCAAGCGCGGTGCGCTTGAAGCCGGGGCCGTCGACTGAGCCGGACTGCGGTTTGTGCCGGCCGGCGAGTGCCATGGCGAGTTTTGTGCCGCCTACCTCGCGTTTGGTTTGGATGATGGTCATGCCTTCACCCGCTTCGAGGTTGATGGGGTTACCCCCGTCGTGCACCACTAGATCGTGTGCTGTGAGTACTGTTTTCATAATTCTCCAAGCGGAGGGTTTACTATCACTTATAGATGGTGATATCATGCTCGCGAAAACTAAAGCTGTCAAGAAGGGGGAGCCCTTGCGTGCCGACGCCCGTTTGAAACGCGCACAAATCATCACCACGGCCATGGAGCACTACCGCACAAAGCCGGCTTCTCAAGTGACGTTGGAGAGTATCGCTGCTGATGCCGGTGTGGGTATTGCCACACTGTACCGTCACTTTCCTTCGCGCGCGGCACTGCGTGAAGCCTGCGCAATAGGCTTCATCGAGCTTCTAGAGGAATACCTGCAGAAAACCGTGCAGGAGTTTGACTCGAACCCCGAAGAGAAGTGGGAAACCTTCGTACTCACGCTGATGGATTACGGCGTAGGCATGCTGGTGGGCGCGTTGGTGGCTGACCTGCCAAGCACCGATGACTGCGAGATGGAATCGGAGTACGAGGAGTTCTTCCAGCGCCTAGGCGAGCTGCTGCACAAAGCCGCCGCACACAAGCTGATTGACCCGGACCTGACGCCCATTGAGTTCGCCACCGAACTGATCGTGGTTACCCGTCCGATGGATGAGCAGTTCACGGCGCTGTTTCCTGACGTACGCCAGCGCCTCGTGCGCCACCTGCTGACCGCGTGGCGGGCAGCAGGTGCAGCGCAGGGCGCTGCGAACTAGTCGCGGATTAGTCCTCTTCGCGCAGCTGGTGGCGTGGGGCGGTGGCTTCACGCTGATCATCATCAAGCGCGTCGAGGGTGGTCAGCTGCTCATCAATAGAGGAGAGCAGCTCCTCGTCGCGGACTGTCGGCTCCTCACCAAGCGGGCCGGCAGCGTGCTTGCCGTAGTCATCCTTTTCGTAGTCATCTTCCGTGCGGGTGGAGTACACCAGCGTGGCGGTGCCAGCGGTGCCGGTTTCCGTGCGCGTGGGCTCCGGGGTGTAAGCGTGCTTGCCGGCAGCCTGCCTGTCCAGCTTTTCTGCTAGGACGAACTCCCACAGCGCCCAGCCCGCGGCGGCAAGACCCGCGGCACCCAGCAGGCCGCCGACAACCTTGCCGGCCTTGCCCTTCTTCTTTGCAGGCTTTTTGCCAACCTTCTCGGCAGCCGCGCTCTTGATGTTGTTGAGCGCCTCGCGCCGCGCCTTGCGGTCCGGGGCAGCCGCGGCGAAGGCGGCGCGGCGGCGGTCGAGGCGGTCGTGAATGTCCCGGGTGACGTCGCCAGCCTCAGCGCGCGCGTCAGTAAACAACTCTTCTAGCTGATCGATGTTGGCCTTTTCCGCGACCTCGCCAATCCGGCCGTTCTTCACGGCCTCCAACAGCGCGTCATACACTTCGCGCTCCCGTTTGTCCGCGCTGTTGCGCAGGTAGTTGTAGGCGTCCGTTGCGCCGCGCACGGCAAGCCTCAGCAGTGTGCTGTTCATGGGGGTGCTCCTTCTCATTGCAAATTTCTGTGACACAACAAGCGTAGCTAATTTGCACACGCATGAAATGAACCAAGCGGTTCATTTCGCCGAATATTATTCACCCGAGAAACCCCCGATAGCCTGCACGGACACAAAGTAGACCAAGAGGTACATTGTGTCGGTTATGAACGCGGAATAACTTTTCAAACCACCGTTGAAAAACGGTGCAGAGCGCAAGTGCCCTACCCGGCCAGCCGCCCCAATTGAGATCCGAAAGGCAGATGTTTTCCATGCGTGGAACTATTGCTTCGACGCGGCTGTCCGCCTCAGCGCCACTGGACACCGCAGAAGAAGCACTTGGCACAGGCCTCGAGACAGGCCCCGGTGCAGACCAGGGTGTGTCGCGGCGCAGCCGCACGGCGCTCAGCTTTGAGCTGATCCCGCCGCGCAACACCGCTGACACCGAGAAGCTCGACGAGCTGATCGGTGGCCTTGCCGCGTACCACCCGGATTACGTCTCCGTCACCAGCTCCATGCGCAGCGATTGGCTGGAGGGAACCTCCGCGCTGATCGCGCGCATCGCCAGCACCACCGATCTGCGCCCGATCGCTCACCTCGCCTGCACTGCCGGCACCAAGGTTGAGCTTGAGGGCTGGATCCGCCAGCTTATCGACGCCGGCGTGCGCGGCTTCCTCGCCCTGCGAGGAGACCTGCAGCCAGGCCAAAAGGCGCTGCCGGAAGGCTACCTGCCGTATGCCACCGACCTGTTGAACCTGATCAATGAGGTCCAGGAGGAAGAGGCGTTTCGCCTGGCAGCAGGCAAGTTGGCGCTGTCTGTGGCCTGCTACCCAAGCGGGCACGCGGAGAGCAAGAACTTCGACCATGACTTAGACGTGCTGTTGGCAAAGCAGCGTCTCGGGGCAGACTTCGCCATCACGCAGCTGTTCTTCGACGCCGCCGACTACCTGGAGTTCGTCGAGGTAGCGCGCATGGCAGGCGTGCGGATTCCCTTGATCCCCGGCATCATGCCGATCACTTCGCTCGCCAGGGCGAAGAGGATGGGTGAGTTGAGTGGGTTGGAGGTTCCGCGTGGCGTCGAAAAGCAACTGAGCTCCGCCGCAACCGGCGAAGAGGAGTATGAGCTGGGCATGGAGCTTTCGGCGGACCTGGCGCGCACGATTCTGAACGCGGGCACGGGCGGTCTGCACATTTATACACACAACAATCTCGCCGTAACGCGCGACCTTTTGCAGCGCATTGGCATCGAACACAAGGATTAACATGACGTTTCCCAAGGCAACCATCGAAGGCTACCCGCGTATCGGCGCGAACCGTGAGCTCAAGCGCGCGCTAGAAAGCTACTGGGCCGGGCGTATCGACGCTGATACGTTCCGCTCCACCACCCGCGCCCTGCGCATTGATACCTACAACCACCTGCGCGACCTTGGCCTGGACGAGGATTACGCAATCCCGGCGGATGTGGCGTACTACGACCAGGTGCTTGAAACCGCACTCACCGTAGGCCTGGTGCCGGGCGGCACCGACCTGGACGAGGAATTCGCCCTGGCCCGCGGCAACGATGAGCGCGTGCCGCTGGAGATGACCAAGTGGTTCGACACCAACTACCACTACCTGGTGCCGGAGATTTCCGCAGGCCAGGAGATTAAGGCCGTGCCGGAGCGCGTGCTTCGGCTTGTGGAGGAGGCCCGCGAGGCTGGCCACACCGTGCGCCCGTACCTGGTTGGCCCGGTCACGCTGATCGCCCTGTCCAAGCCGGCCGAGTGGTCGCTGTTGCCGGCTCTTGTGAACGCCTACGCTGAGGTTTTCAGCGCCCTGAAGGACGCCGGCGTGGAGTGGGTCCAGGTGGCAGAGCCCGCCGTGGTGGCAGACCTGTCCACCCCGGACGCTGAGATCGCCGGCTACCTGCGCGAGGCCTGGACTAAGCTGCTGGCTGCCGATGCTCGCCCGAACGTCTACCTGACCACCCCGTACGGCGCTGCCCGCGAGGCGCTGCCGGTACTCGGCTCCCTTGGCGTTGAGGCGCTCCAGGTGGATCTCGCGCCGTGGACCCTGGACGTGGACCCGGATTACGCAAAGCACGTCCGCGAGGCTGTTGGCGCTGGTACCACCCTGGTTGCTGGTGTTATCGACGGCCGCAACGTCTGGGCCGCCGACCTGCGCAAGAAGGTTGCGTTGCTGGAGGAGCTGGGCGTGGCCGACAACCTCCACGTGACCACCTCGACCTCGCTGCAGCACGTGCCGCACACGCTCAAGGCAGAGAAGAACCTGCCGGTGGACGTGGCCAACTGGCTCTCGTTTGCGGACGAGAAGATCGCCGAGATCAAGGCGCTCGTTGCAGGTGAAGAGGCCGCCGCTGAAGCCTTCAGCCGCTCCGACCGCGCAGTGCGCACCCGCGCCGAATCCGAGCGCACCCACAACGCCGCCGTTCAGGAGCGCGTCGCCGCCCTGCCGGAAGGTTCCGTGCAGCGCCAGCCGGTGTTTGAGGAGCGCATCAAGGTCCAGCACGAGGAGCTTGGCCTGCCGAAGCTGCCGATCACCACGATCGGTTCCTTCCCGCAGACCCCGGAAATCCGCAAGGCCCGCGCCGACCACAAGGCCGGTACGCTCACCGATGAGCAGTACAAGGACGCCCTGAAAGCCGAAATCAAGCAGGTCATCGAGCTGCAGGAAGAGATCGGCATCGACGTACTCGTCCACGGTGAGGCCGAGCGCAACGACATGGTCCAGTACTTCGCCGAGCTTCTGGACGGCTTCGTGGTCACCGAAAACGGCTGGGTCCAGTCCTACGGTTCCCGCTGCACCCGCCCGCCAATCGTGGTCGGTGACATCTCCCGCCCGAACGCGATGACGGTGGAGTGGGCCTCCTACGCCCAGTCCCTTTCCGACAAGCCGGTCAAGGGCATGCTCACCGGCCCGGTCACGATCCTGGCCTGGAGCTTCAAGCGCGACGATGTGCCTTTGTCTGTCTCCGCCGACCAGCTCGGCGTTGCCCTTGCAGACGAGGTTCGCGACCTTGAAGACGCCGGCATCAACGTCATCCAGATCGACGAGCCCGCACTGCGCGAGCTTCTGCCGCTGCGTGCCGACGACCGCGCCTCCTACCTCGACTGGGCCGTCCGCTCCTTCCGCCTAGTAGCCCTGGACGCCAAGCCGGCAACCCAGATCCACACCCACCTGTGCTACTCCGAGTTCGGCCAGATCATCGAGGCCGTCGCCGCGCTTGACGCGGACGTCACCTCCATCGAAGCCGCTCGCTCGCGCATGGAACTGCTTGAGGACCTGGATGAGACCTTCCACTCCGAAATCGGCCCCGGCGTGTGGGACATTCACTCCCCGCGCGTGCCTTCCAAGGACGAGGTTGCGGACCTCCTGCGCGCTGCGTTGCAGAACGTTCCGACCGAGCGCCTGTGGGTCAACCCGGACTGCGGCCTGAAGACCCGCGGCTACAAGGAAGTCGATCCGTCCCTGCGTAACCTGGTCGCTGCCCGCGACGAGGTCGTCGCTGGTCTCTAGTCCGGCTGGGGCGTTGTTGCCTGGCCGTTGGCTGGTGGCCTTCGGCGCTCGGCCCTTGCCCGTTAACCCCGTGACCTGGTGTTATTTGCCCAGGCCACGGGGTTTTCTTGAGCTCTTGCCCTGTTGCCCTAGCCCTGTTGCCTTAGCCCGTAGCTAATCCCACGCGCCACACCAGCCTCATTGCAACCAAGGCCGTTTGTTACGGATGTGACGAACGCGACCTGGGTTTTTGTAAACGACCCCCGGGTCGCTTACAGCCCAATGGCGTCAGCGCCAACTAACCCGCTGCAGTAATTTCCAAATTGCAGCATTCCGGCCCCTAAACGCCCAGGTGGCGACACGAGCTCCCCGAATTGCTGCATGTTGAATCCAGCTTGAAAGGTTTGCTTGTGACTGGTTGCTAACTAGATACAGATGAAGGTTGGATGGAGAACAGAGATTCTCCATCCAACCTTCATAGTTTCTTGAGGTTTGTAGCTAACGTTCCTCGTCGGCCCAAGTTCGGGTTTCTACGTCGAAGTCGATTTCCGACCCTTCAGAGTCAGTTCGTTTATACCAATCGGTGACCTTGCTGCTGGTGGAATCAAATCCCGTGCCTGCGCCTTTGCCCGAAGGTGCGACAGAAACTGCAATCTGGAAGTCGTCACCATGCTCTTTCAGGCCTTCTTGAACGGCCTGCTCGATGGCTCTTACCGCGTAGTCTTTTCTGATTACCGCTGGGTCTGTTCGGAGGTCAAGGACAAAACTCACTGCAATACCGATGAGGACTACAGCAAATGGAATTGCGACCAGGATAGTGAGGTTCTGGAGTGCGGTTAGTGTGGTTTTGCCGCCTGCAAGGAGCATTACGATTGCGATTCCCATCATGCAAAGGCCCCAGAACGCAACCACGAGCTTATTCGGAGCAGGGTCGCCCTTGGTGGAAAGTGTGCCCATGACCACAGAGGCGGAGTCGGCCGCCGTGATAAAGAACACTGCCAAAATCAGAATCAACAGAACTGGCATGATGCTGTTCAGCGGAAGCTGCTCGATCATTGCGAATAGCACCTGTTCGTTGGATGCAGTGCCGTCGAAACCCGCGACACCGTCACGGTGGAACTGGATCGCAGTTCCGCCAAAGACCGTGAATGCAAGGATCAGGAGTGAAGCGGGGACGATCGTGGTCACGAGGATAAACTCACGGAGGGTGCGACCGCGCGAGATACGGGCAATGAACATTCCTACAAACGGTGTCCATGCGATCCACCAAGCCCAGTAGAAGGCAGTCCACCATCCCTGGAACTCAATAGTTTCGGGGCCCCAGGACAAGGACTTGCTTGCCATGCTCAGGAAGTTATCAAAGAAGGCGATACCGCCCGACGGGATTAGGTTCAGCAGGAACAGCGTTGGTCCTGTGAAGAAAACGAATGCGATGACGCCGAGTGTTAGCGTGATGTTGATATTTGATAGGTAACGAATGCCACGCGCCACGCCGGAGACGGCACTGAGCACCACGCAAACTCCGAGAATGGCAATGACAATGACGATGAGGTTGTTGCCTGCAGGTCCAAGTCCGGCAACAATTTCGACGCCCCTGGTGATCTGGATCGCCGATAGTCCGAGGGTAGCTGCTGTACCAAACAGAGTTGCTGCGATAGCAAGCATGTCAATGATTCGGCCCAAGACAGTTTCCCCTGGCTCGGGACCGAGGAGTGGGCGGAAAACAGAGCTAATCAACGTCCGACGACCGCGGCGGTAAGTGGAATAGGCGATTGCGCCTCCCACCATTGCGTATAGACCCCAAATGAGAAACGCCCAGTGGTAGTGAGACTGCGCCATAGCTAGGTGGAGAGCTTCGGGAGTTTCGGGTTCTACAGTGTGTGGCGGGGGAGAGATGAAATAGGCGAGGGGTTCGGAAGGACCGAAGAAAAACACACCTACGCCAATACCTGCAGCAAACATCATCGCGACCCAGGAAAAGCGGGAGAACTCTGGTTTGTCGCCGTCCCTTCCCAAAGGCACGCTCCCGTATCGGGAAAAGGCGAGGTAGAGCATAAGAAATACGCCACTGACCATGACGGCGTTTAAGAGCCAAACAGCGTTCTCCATAGCCCAGCCGAATGCCGTTGTGGAGGCTGAAGAAACACCTTCAGGATTCGTAATTCCCCAGATAATGAAGGAAACGATGAGGATGCCCGTGACGAAGAAAATCACTCGATCTAGTCTGAACGAGCGGTAGTTTTGCTCAACACTGATTCCCGGGACTAAGCCCGGATGAAGATTGTGAGGGTACAGTCCGACTGCGGTACCTCGATGTCCTCCGAGTATCCGGGAGGGACCATTTCTGTTGTCGTTTTGTGTCGTCACTTGGTTTCCTTTCTTGAAGAGCCAAGTTTTGGCGGCGAACGTAGCTAACTCGTTGGTAGGCGGGTTCCGATGTACTGGAGGGTCGTGTAATCTTCGATTCCTTCGATTCCACCCTCGCGTCCAGTACCTGATTGCTTCACTCCGCCAAAGGGCGCAGCGGCGTTAGAGACGACGCCGGAATTCCAGCCCATGATGCCCGCTTCAATTTGGTCGGAAGCGGTCAGAAGTCGATCAAGGCTCTCTGTGTAGACGTAGGAAGCAAGCCCGTATTCAGTCTGATTCGCGATCTGCCAAGCCTCTGCATCATTTTCAAAGCTGACAATCGGAGCGACTGGCCCGAAGATTTCTTCATTGATAATTCGGGACTCTGGGGCGACGTTTGTGAGTAGCGTTGGCCGCATGAAGTGGCCTGGGCCATCGAACTGCTCTTCTCGGGTAATGCGCTTTGCGCCCCGTTGAAGCGCATCTTGAATCAGGGATTCGATATTTGCTAGTGAACGGCTATCGATCAGAGGGCCGCAATCAGTGCTCTCCAAGAGTCCATCGCCGACTGTCAACTGATCGAATCGCTCTGCCAGCCGGCGAGAGAACTCTTCATAGACACTGGAGTGCACGATAAAGCGATTTGCTGCAGTACAAGCCTCGCCATTGTTACGGAGCTTTGCGGCAACGGCACCTTCGATGGCTTGATCCAGATTTGCGTCCTCGAACACAAGGAATGGCGCGTTGCCTCCAAGTTCCATGGAAGATCGGACCACGTTATCTGCCGCAGCCTTCATCAGTATCTTGCCGACGTTGGTTGAGCCGGTGAAGGAGATCTTGCGCAGTCGACTGTCTGCAAGGATCGGACCAGAAATCTCAGATGCTCGTGAGCTGGGGACAATATTTAGGACGCCCGCCGGCAAACCCGCTTCCACGAACACTTCACCTAGCTTGAGAGCAGTGAGTGGAGTGAGTGCTGCTGGTTTAATCACCATCGTGCATCCAGCTGCGATAGCGGGACCGACTTTTCTTGTAATCATCGCCAAGGGGAAGTTCCACGGGGTGATGAGTAGGGAGGGACCAACAGGCTTTCTCCGAGTGATTAACCCGAGATGGCCCTCCGGTACCGACCCAGTTCGTCCTCCGATGCGAACCGCTTCCTCGCTAAACCAGCGAAGAAACTCATTGGCATAAGCAACCTCTCCACGTGATTCTGCGATTGGTTTGCCCATCTCAAGAGTTATGAGAGAAGCAAACTGCTCTGAATCTCGTTTCAGGATCTCGAACGCGTTTCGTAGGATCTCCGATCGATACCGGGGCGCAGTAGCGGCCCAAGCGTCCTGTGCCTTACATGCAGCCTCAAAAGCAGCGCGGGCATCGTTGCTGGTGGCATCACAAACTTCAGCGATGACTTCTCCATTGGAAGGGTTCTCAACTTGGAAAACTTCCTTGTGAGCTGCTTCCCGCCACTGACCGTCAATAAAGAGCCCAGATGTTTGGCCGTTGCTTTCAATCAAACTTTGTTTCATTGGAGCTTCACTTCCGACCCACTAGGAAAGTTCCGTCAGGTTTTGGCTGTCATAGAAGCGACCCGCGCGATAGATCAACGGTTCGTTCTCTGTGGCGGTTGCATTCACAACCCGTCCGATGAAGACGGTGTGAGTGAGGGCCTGGAAGCGCTCCTTAATCTCCACCTCGATTGATGCGGAGGATCCGGGGAGCAGTGGCGACCCGTTTGGCGCAGATTCCCAGTCGACCTTTGAGAACTTGTCTTCGCCCTTCGCTGCGAAGACTCCCAAAACATCTAGTTGATCCCGGCTCATGATGTTGAGTCCCATGTAATTCGACTTGAAGAGAGCCGGGTACGTCGAGGAAGTCTTCTGGACGCAAACGCTGATCAACGGTGGGTCTAGCGAGATGCTGTTGTACGAGTTCGCCGCAAGTCCTCGTGGCTTGCCGTCTTCATCCAGGGTGGTTACCACCATCACGCCTGTTACGAACTGTCGGTTGAAAGCCTTAAACGCTTCCTGTGGCGGGTTGCCGGTGAAGTTTGCAGTGACGGGTTCTACCTCATGCTGCTCGAAAGCCGAGTTCAGAGACTGCAATCCAAGGTCCGACAGAAGTTCACTGGCATCCCACGTTGCTTCTTCTCGTTTGATCTTATTGTCTTCGATTGTTAGCAAGTTGCAGCCGAAAGTCTCCACCTGGGCGCCAGTGGGTGGTACGCCATTGAGCGCCTCAGTGAAGGTTCCTTGAGACTTCCAGAAAACAGCGAAGGTGTTGTCTTCTTTCACAATTGCGTCGACTGTGGTTGTCAGGTCTGGAAAAGCTTGGCGAATATCAAGGATTTCTGCCTTGACCTGATCCAACGAGCTTCCTGCGCTCTCGCCACGGCGAAGCCTGACGTAATCCTCACAAACGATTGCGTCCAAAATATCGACGTTGCCCTTATCCCAAATCTGCTCCCAAACTTCCGCGAGTTTGGTCCGATCCAATAGTTCGCTCATTGTTCCTCCTGTCAGGCATCGCACATCTAAGCAAGTGATGTGGCGTGGGTTACATGCGGGGCCAATGCTAACGCTTGTATGCAACAGAGTCAATAGATTTCCAAAAAACCCGACAAAAACTCTGTTTATGCAAATGCTTGACAGCATTGGAGGCGAAATGTAGTTTCCCTGGTATACAAGAAAGGAGTGATTAGTGACCGCAACCGGAGACTTTCAACTGCCGCTGCTGGATCAGGTGCGTGCTCACGTGCTGTCCGGCGACTACGGACCGGGGGATCAAATACCGGAAGCAGTTTTGGCGTCTGAGTTTGGTGTCAGCCGTACACCGATTAGAGAAGTCTTTAAACAGCTCGAGTCAGAGGGCCTTGTTCAGATCCGGCCAAGAGTTGGAACTTTCGTATATGAGCCAACGAAGCGGGAGATTATTGAGCTTTTCCAACTTAAATCTTCCTTGGAAGGTCTAGCGGCCAGCCTTTTTGCTTCCCGTGCGCCAGAGCGAGAGCTTTCAGTTCTTGAGGCCAACGTTTCGAAGTCAGCAAACGCTGTGGACCATGGGGACTCTGAAACATACGCGAAGTTAGTTCATGAGTTCCACTGGACGATTGTCGAAGGCGCAGATAACAACAAGCTCTACGACATGTATGAGCTGCTAATGAACCAGCTTGTCTACCACAAGCTGGTGTTGAAGACGGTAAGTACCCGAGGGCGTCTTATCGCTTCGAATCAAGAGCATGAACGGGTCCTCCAAGCGTTCGTTGATAAGGACCCGATTGCCGCCGAGATTGCGATGAGGGAGCACGTTTCAGCATCCAGCAGAGCAGCACTCATCACTTCTCATGGGCCGTCGCTCTCTGAGCTGAAAGAAGAGGATTGATTTGAGTAATGACAGTTCCCACTTTGTGGATTTAGCTACCCAAATGGGTGTCCGGGAAACCAAGATTTATGTCGAGGAAACCTGGAGTGAAGCGCAATCTCAGCTGGAGAAGCCGGTTGTGCACATCGCAGCTACCGCCGTCGTGAAGAACCCGTGGGTTGGTGGCTCAACCGATGCGGACCTTTCTGAAGAAGTTCAAAAGCTTGCACCGGTATTGGCGAAGGTCTTGTGTGACAAGGTCCTTGCGAGCGCTGGTGGAGCCGAGAATCTCATTGCTTTTGGAAAGGCAGCTTTCGTCGGCGAAGCAGGCGAATTGGAGCATGCTGCAGCATTAATTCATACCCCCTTCTTCGGAAACCTAGTTCGCGAGATGCTGGGCGGTACCTCGGTGCTGTGCTTCACAGACGGCCGGATCGAGCCGGGAGCGGCAGTCCGTGTGCCGATGTGGCACAAAACTGAGGCCGGACTGCGTGATTTTTATCAGACGGTAGAGGTGCCTTTGGGTGCAGCTCCAAATCGAGACGAAATCTGCGTCGTGGTTGCAGCTTCGACTGGTTCTCGACCATTTCCCCGAATTGGTGACCGGACTACGGACCCATCGGTTACCAGCGAAATCTTGAAAGGATTCTAAAAATGGAAATTCGTAAGATCGTGACCACCGTTGAGGATGTTCTTCTTGAAGGAGGCTCCCCGGTAAAGCGCCCCTATAAGGTCGCAGTTGTTTCCGCAGTGATTAAGAACCCTTGGGCGGGTGCAGGTTTCGTTGAGGACCTTGCTCCGTTGATCGACGCCAACGCAAGCGATTTGGGTGCCCTGTTGGCACCGCGAGTAGTTGAGGCGCTTGGCCAGCCGGTTGAGGCCTATGGCAAGGCAGCGATCGTCGGCATGGATGGTGAGATCGAACACGGTTCGGCGCTGATTCACACTCTGAAGTTTGGAAATCACTACAGGGATAACGTCAATGCAACCACCCTGTTGCCGGCAGTGGAGAAGCGTGGTCCGGCTGGAATTATTTTCGACATTCCGCTCAAGCACATCACTGATGCAACAATCCGTTCGCACCACCAGACGGTTGAGTGCAGGATTTCTGATGCGCCCCATGCTGACGAGATCGTAATTGCACTTGCTGCGTCTGCTAGTGGGCGTCCGCAAGAGCGACTCGCTCCGATCTCCACCGAGCAGTAAGCGATAGGAGCCGCGGACATGTGCTCGAACGTTCTCCTATTACATGGGGTTGGACTCGACTCAAGTGTTTGGGATCGTCTACGGAAACGCCTGGACTATGAAACCACTGCGTTGGACCTTCTGGGGCATGGACAACGAGCTCCAATCAAAGAAGAGGTAAACCTCAAGGCGTTTGCCGACGATGTTGTTTCACAAATGCCGCAAGAGCCAGTCCATTTGGTTGGTTTTTCGCTTGGTGGACTGGTGGCGTCGAGAATTGCAATTGATCATCCTGATCGCCTCTTGTCGCTCACGATTGTCAATTCGGTATGCGAAAGAACCGAAGCTGAGCGTGACGCGGTTCGCGCCAGGTATGCACTGGCCGCAGAAGATCTTGATGCCAGCATGAATGCGGCTCTAGACCGCTGGTTCCCACCAGAGACGCCATCCTTCGAGGAACTCAGGAGTGAAACCGGAGAGGTTCTGGCCGCCAATGATCGTGAGTCCTACTTACACGCATACAAAGTCTTCACCTTCGGGGACCTCGATGTAGCGCAAGACCTGCGCAAAGTTCTGGTCCCAACACTCATTGTTACGGGTGAGGATGACCCTGGTTCAACCGTTGATATGGCCTATCGGATGCAGGAGAAGATTCCTGACTCGACGGTTGCAGTTCTTCCAGGGGCAAGACATATGACACCAGTTACCCATGTCGCAGAACTGGAAACGCTGTTGACCAACCACTTCGACACTGCAGAAAGGCGAGTTTGATGACCGAGAAAATCTATCACTTCATAGACGGTGCTCCGGCTGAACCGGCATCCGGGGAATATATCGAGAGCACCAACCCGGCGACCCTGGAGACTCTTTACAGTTTCGCCCGCGGCGGTAAAGAAGACGTTGAAAAGGCAGTTGCCTCAGCGAAGAAGGCTTTCGAATCCAGTGGATGGAGGGACCTTTCTGCTACTAAGCGAGGACACCTTCTTCGTAAGCTCGGGGAGCTCATCGCGGAGAACAGTGAAGAGCTCGCCCTACAGGAGAGCCTGGATAACGGAAAACTGCTTCGTGAGATGCGGGCGCAGCTCAAGAGCGTGCCGGAGTACCTCTACTACTACGGCGGTTTGGCCGACAAGATCATGGGCTCAACGATCCCTTCATCTAGCCCTTTCGTGTTGAACTACACGGTTCGGGAGCCGCTGGGTGTGGTTGGCGCGATCACCCCTTGGAACTCGCCCATCACTCTGACGATTTCAAAGCTGGCACCAGCGCTGGCGAGTGGAAACACAATTGTTATTAAGCCGAGTGAATACACCTCGCGAACCATTGTCCGAATCGCTGAGCTTGCACATGAAGCCGGCTTCCCACCCGGTGTCGTGAACGTTGTCACTGGCTACGGAGCTGAAGCTGGAGCGGCGCTCGTAGAGGACAAGCGACTTGCAAAGATCTCCTTCACGGGATCTACGCAGACAGGCTCATCAATCGCAGCTTCCGCAGCTTCGCGATTCATTGGGACCACCCTTGAGTTGGGAGGCAAGAGCCCCAATATCGTGTTCTCGGACGCAGACTGCGATAACGCCAGCATTGGTATTGTCGCCGGAATCTTCGCTGCTGCTGGGCAAACCTGTATTGCGGGGTCGCGAGTTTTTGCGCAGGAGGAGATTTACGACGAATTGGTCGAAAAGATCATCAACCGCGCAAGCAAGATCAAGATGGGCGACCCACTTAAGGACGACACCGAGCTTGGACCGCTGGCCTTCGCTGGCCAATTGGAAAAGGTGGAATCGTATGTCCAGCAAGGCATCGCGGAGGGGGCGAAACTGCAGTTTGGCGGCTCGCGCCCTGACGTCGGACTTCCCGGGTACTTCTTCTCGCCGACGGTCTTCACTGAAGCAACCAACGAGATGACGATCTGTCGCGAGGAGATCTTTGGCCCAGTTGTAGCCATCATGCCCTTCAAAACGGAGGAAGAGGTGTTAGCTAAGGCGAATGACACTTCGTACGGATTGGCTGCGGGCGTTTGGACTTCCAACCTTCAGCGGGCCATCCGAATGTCTGACCGCCTTGAAGCAGGCACCGTTTGGCTCAACATGTACCGCGCAATGTCCCCAACTTCACCCCGCCAGGGATTCAAGAACAGTGGTGTGGGGATTGAGCATGGCGTTGAGGCTATCAACGAGTACACGAGGTTGAAGTCCGTGTGGATCAATACCGATGAGTCTCCTATGCAGGATCCGTTCATCTTGCGCTCTTAAGAGCTGCAGATAAGGAGAAACCCAAATGCCACTCGTTCAAGTTTCTATTGGGAAAGGCCGGAGTACAGATCAGCTCCGAGATCTGGTCTCCGAAGTGCACAAGGCGGTGGAGCGAACGGTAGACGCGAAGCCGGACGATATCACCGTAATTGTCAATGAAGTTGAACCGAATCTCTGGGCTCGGGGCAACAGAACGATTGAAGAAATCCGGGCAACCTAAGTGCCCCTATCCGAAAGGAAATGAAATGCGTTTTTCACTGTTCATCCACATGGATCGTTTTGACACGTCTCAATCCCACGAAGAGGTTTGGGAGAACCTGGTCGAACTTGTGCAGCTTGCTGAAGCCGGCGGCTTCCACAAGGTATGGATCGGGGAGCACCACTCGATGGAATACACAATCTCCCCCAATCCGATGTCTCAGCTAGCAAACCTCGCTGCGAAGACCTCTACGATCCGATTGGGCGCTGGCACTATCATCGCTCCGTTCTGGCACCCAATCAGGGCTGCCGGTGAAGCTGCCTTGGTAGACGTCATCTCTGGTGGACGTCTGGAGTTGGGCATTGCCCGTGGCGCCTACCAGTTTGAGTTTGATCGCCTGAAGGACGGTATGCCAGCGGCAGAGGGTGGCGAGTATTTGCGTGAGCTAATCCCTGCAGTTCGTAACCTCTGGGCAGGGGATTACGAGCACAACGGTCAACATTACGCATTCCCAGTCTCCACTTCGGTTCCGAAGCCAAAGCAGCCGGAGATTCCAATTTGGGTAGCAGCACGAAGCCCCGAAACTCACGATTGGGCAGTTGCGAATGGCTGTAACGTGCAGGTCACGCCCCTCATGAAGGGTGATGAAGAAGTGCAGGACTTGATGGACAAGTTCAACAATGCCCGTGCAGCGCACCCAGAGATCACTGAGAAGCCTGAAATCATGGTTCTCCGCCACACGCACGTCCACTCGGCGGATGATCCAGAAGGCTGGCGTCCTGCTGCTGAATCGATCAGCAAGTTCTACCGCACGTTCTCCGCATGGGCGTTTGGCAAGGAAGCACCGGTGAATGGTTTCCTGGACCCTCAGCCGCTTGAGAAGTTCAAGGATCGACCGGAGTTTGAACTTGAGAGCATTCACAAGTCGGCCATGATTGGTACTCCAGATGAGGTTATTCCTCGCATTAAGGACTACGAAGCGATGGGGTATGACGAGTACGCCTACTGGATCGACAATGCCATGTCTTTTGAAGGGAAGCGGGATTCCCTGAAGCTCTTCATCGATCAGGTTGTGCCAGCATTCGGTGAGTAGACCATGCAGATCGAAGGAATTGTTCAACCAGGGGACCAACGAGGTCGTTTGCTAGGTTTCCCCACTGCCAATATTGCGTTGCCGACGGAGAACGAACAGCTCTGGGAAGAGCGTTCAGGGGTTTGGTCAGGGCTTGCCACGCTTGACGACGGCACGTGCCACCTCGCCACCATCTCAATCGGCCGACGGCCGACGTTCTACCGAAAAGATGGCGAGTTGCTAGCAGAGGCCTTTCTTCATGATTTTCAAGGCGACTTGTATGGCCGAAAGTTGGTCATCAACCTCGAACACTTCTTGAGAACGCAGGCCAAGTTTGACTCGGTCGACGAGCTTATTAGTGCGATGGAGGCTGACGCCCAGAACACTGAGAAGCTAGTAACACTCTAGCCGTGATGGGCCGGAAACTCCGGCCTTGTTAACCCCGTGACTTGGTGCTATTTGTCCAGGTTGCGGGGTTTTCTGGCGAGGAATCCCGCACGGGTGGCTTAACTATCGCCGAGTTGGCCGGAGAGGTGGTCGAGGCGCCACTTGCTCGGGCCGTCCAGGCCGATGATCTCCACGGTTTTGCCGCGTTGCTGGAACTTGTGGGTGATGGAGTCGAGGGTGGCTACGGTGGAGGCGTCCCAAATTTCGGCCGCGGAGAGGTCAATGATGATGTGTTCGGCCTCATCGTTGTAGTCGAACTGGTACACAAGGTCGTTGCTGGACGCCCAGAAGAGCTGGCCGTGGACTTTGTAGGTGCGGATGTTGGGGTGGCCGTCGCCAGTCGTGTCCAGCTCTTCGACCATCTCTAGGCGCACCAGGTGGGCGACGCGGCGGGTGAAGGTCACCATCGCCGTCAGCACACCCAGCACCACGCCGACGGCCAGGTTGCCGGTGCCCAGCGTGCCGACGACAGTGACCAACATCGCGGTCGTTTCAGACAGCGGCATGAACTTCAGCGTGCGTGGGTGGAGGGAGTGCCAGTCAATGGTGCCAAGGGAGACCACGATCATCACGGCAACCAAAGCGGCCATGGGGATTTGGCCCACCAGGTTGTTCAACGTGAGCATCAGCACCAAAAGGAACACGCCGGAAATCAGCGTGGACAGGCGGGTGCGCGCTCCGGATTCGCGCACGTTGATCATGGTCTGGCCGATCATGCCGCAGCCGCCCATGCCACCGAAGAAACCGGTGACAATGTTGGCTACGCCCTGGCCCCAGGATTCGCGGGTTTTGTCGGAGTGGGTGTCGGTGATGTCATCTACAAGCTTGGCGGTCATCAAGGATTCCATGATGCCGACTACTGCCATGCCCAAGGCATACGGTGCGATGATGGAAAACGTTTCGAGGGTTAACGGGACGTCGGGAAGCAAAAGCCCTGGTAGCGAGCTTGGGAGCTGACCCATGTCACCCACGTTGGGCACGGACCAGCCGAACGCCAGCACCATCGCGGTGAGCACGACGATGGCTACCAGTGGGGCGGGGACAACCGTGGTCAGGCGTGGCAGGCCGACCACAATGACCAGGCCGATGGCCACCAGCGGGTAGACCAACCACGGTACGTTGAACAGGTGCGGCAACTGCGCGGAAAACACGAGGATGCCCAGGGCGTTGACAAAGCCGACCATCACGGAGCGGGGGATAAACCGCATAAGGCGTGCGATGCCAAGGATGGCCAACAGGATTTGGAAGATGCCGCCGAGGATCACCGTGGCAATGAAGTAATTAAAGCCGTGATCGCGCATCACCGGTGCGATTACCAGGGTGATGGCGCCGGTGGCGGCGGTGATCATCGCAGGGCGCCCGCCGGTGAACGAAATCGTGATTGCCATGATGACGGTGGCGAACAGCCCCACCGCCGGGTCCACACCCGCCAGGATGGAAAAGGCGATGGACTCCGGAATCAACGCAAGCGCCACGGTCATGCCGGCAAACACTTCGGTGCGCAGGCGCGCCGGGGAGGAAAACGCGTAGCGGAAGGAGTCGATAACTCCGGAGGGGGCTTTTTCGGTCATGCGCTAACCGTAATCCTCGGGCGGCGGCAAGGCGAACCCTGAAAACAAATCGATTTGTTACGGATGTGATTTTAAAACCCCAGGTCGCTGAAAAATATCGCAAAATTTTTCAGGGTTTCTGAATACCGCGTACCCTAGTCACCATGACTATGAAAACGCAGACGATGACGTTGCACACCAACCACGGCGACATTGTGATTGACCTGTTTGGCAACCACGCACCGAAGACCGTGGCAACCATCACCGGCCTGGCAACGGGCGAGCAAGACTACACCACCAAGAACGCCTCCGGCACCAACGAGGGCCCGTTCTACAACGGTGCGATCTTCCACCGCATCATCCCGGGCTTCATGATCCAGGGCGGCGACCCGACTGGCACCGGCACCGGCGGCCCAGGCTTCCAGTTTGCTGATGAGTTCCACCCGGAGCTGCAGTTCGACCGCCCGTACCTGCTGGCCATGGCTAACGCTGGCCCGGGCACCAACGGTTCCCAGTTCTTCATCACCGTGGACGCCACCCCGTGGCTGAACAACCGCCACACCATCTTCGGTGAGGTTACCGATGAGGCATCGAAGCAGGTTGTGGACAAGATTGCTAACGTTAAGACCGGCCGCATGGACCGCCCGGTTGAGGACGTGGTGATTGAGTCCGTGGACGTTAACTAAGTGAACTAAGCGGACGTAACCATTAACGTATTCCGTAACGTTCTCCGCGGCGCACCGGCGACCACCATCATTGCCGCCGTGTGCGTCGCGGTTTTTTGCGTGTCTGCACTCCAGACGCGTTCGTTGACGCAGGTGGTGTGGGGGTCATCCCTTGCGGAGCACATGATTCTCTACGGCCCCGAGGTCACTGGCCTTGGCTACAGCCGCGCGTTGACGTCGGGCTTTTTGCACCTGGATGCCACGCACTTGTTCCTCAACATGCTCATGCTGGTGCTCGTTGGTGCGGAGGTTGAGCGCGCGATTGGGACGGGTCCGTTTGTGGTGGCGTATGGGGGGTTTACGTTGGCGTCGTCAAGCATGGTGCTCGTGGGTGCTTTTGGGGTGCCCACGGCGGGTGCCTCGGGGGCCCTGTTTGCGCTGATGGCGGTGCTAGTAGCTCTTGCTTATCGACGCCACGCCGACCTCATCGCCCCCCTCACCCTTCTGGCCGTGAACGTGGGCTATACGTTTGTGGCCACCAACGTCAGTGTGTGGGGGCACGTGGGTGGGTTGTTGGTGGGGGCGTTGGTGGCGTGGCCGTTGACGCATCCAAGCAAGAAAGCCCGATGGGTGACAGCTTGGGTGTGTTTGGGGCTATCGGTGCTGGCAGTGTGGCTGCCGACGCTGCCAACGGCCACCCCTGTGTACTAAATCCACAGGGTTGTCCACAGGGTTATCCACAGCCTGTGGATAGGTGTGGATAGTTAGCGCCAACCCATGGTCATCAGCAGACCAACGATCATGCCGGCGAAGCCGATGGCGTAGTTCCACGGGCCGAGCTCAGCCAGGAACTGGACCTGATCACCGAAGATGTAGAAGGCGACAATCCAGGCCAAACCGAGCAACATGAGGGCGAACATGATGACCTTGTACCAGGTCGGGGTGCCGCCGGTGTTGATCTTCACCGGGGTGCGCGACGTGCCGGCCGAGGTGGTAGATACCGGGCGAACGGCGTCCTTTGTCACTTTTGCCTTGGGCATGTGTGCAGTCCTTTCAACGCTAGAGCGCTAGCCTATCACCGGCCGCAGTGGGCCGGGTATTTACGGGATGAGGGCAGAGGCCTCAAATTGCCAGAGGTTGTAGCCAATGGCCTGGTCTTTACGGATAACCTCACCGGCGGCGACCTCCTGGTGGCCGATCAGGCCGCTGTCAATCGCCGCACCAGTCGGCACCGCGGGACCAGGGACAAGGCGCCCAGTCCAGCCGAGGTCACGCAGCGCCTGGTCCGCCTCCGTGGGGTACATGCGCGTGATCTGCGGCATGGTCATCAACATGTTGTTGGACACGCGCAGCTCCACCGTGGTGCCGGTCTCTACCTCGGTGTTCGCACCGGCCACGGCAAGTACCTCACCGTCCGGGCGATCCGAGTCCACGCGGGTGACCGTGGCGCGCAGATCAAGCTGCGCAAGCGTTGCCGTTGCCTGGTTCACGTTCAGGCCAACCAGGGACGGCACCTCCACCTTCTCCCGGCCTTCAGAGACCGTGATTATCACCTTCGAGCCCTTCGACAGCTGCGAACCAGCCGCCGGGTGCTGCGACGTAACCAGGCCCTCCGGGACAGTGTCGGAGGTTTCCTTCCGAATGTCCTCGTTGAGCTCCAGGCCCGCCTGCTCCAACGCCTCAAGCGCGTCCTGGGCGGTGAGGTTGCTCAGGTCCGGCACGTCTGTGAGCTCGCGGCCGGAAGAGACGATCACGGTGACCAGGGATCCCGGCGGCAGCTGCGAGCCAATCGCCGGACTGGTGCCAATGACGTCTCCGCGGGCGATGTCCGGGTTCGGCTCCTCAGAGGTCACGGTGCGAAGGCCAAGCGCCTCCAGCTGCCCGATCACTTCCGTACGCGGCTTGCCCACCACGTCCGGCACCATGATCATCTGCTCCTGCACCTGGCGCTGGTCAGAGAAGTATGAGTACGCAAACCAGCCAGCGGTGCTCAGCAGCGCGACGCCAAGAAACGCGGCGACAATCTTCATCCATGCGGACGTACCGGTCTTCTCGTTGGCGCGGCGGTGATCCTCATAACGGGAGTGCTCCTCACGGGCACGCGCCGCATCCGCACGACGGGCAGGTTCCCTGCGTACCGGCGCACGATCCGTAGCAACAGCAGTGCCGCCAACCACCGTCTGGTCTGTGGCGTTGGTGGCGTTGGACGCATCAAGGTCCGACTCCGCGGCAGCCAAGTGGTTGCGCGCGGCTTCCGTTACAGAGCCGCGCTCCAAACGCTCCAGGTCCGCACACATTTCGTCGGCAGACTGGTAGCGGTCCGCCGGGTGCTTCGCCATCGCCGTGAGAATCACCGAATCAATGTTCACGGCCTCATTCGGGCTCAACGTGTCCGCAATACGCTCGCTCGGCGGCACCGGGTCTTCCTGGACGTGCTGGTAGGCCACCGCAAACGGGGACTCGCCCTCAAACGGCGGCTGGCCGGTGACGGCCTCATACATCACGCAGCCCAGGGCGTAGATGTCACTGCGGGCATCCGCGGCCTTGCCGCGCGCCTGTTCAGGGGAAAGGTACTGCGCCGTACCAATCACGGCGGAGGTCTGGGTCATTGCAGACGTCGCGTCATCCAACGCCCGCGCAATACCAAAATCCATCACCTTCACCGTGCCGGTGTTGGTAACCATGATGTTCGCCGGCTTGATGTCACGGTGAATAATCCCGGCATCATGCGAAGACTGCAGCGCCTTGGTTACGGGCTGCATGAAGGTGGCGGCGTCGTGGGGGCTAAGCGGACCGTCGTCACGCACGATGTCCCTCAAGTTCCTACCAACAACGCGCTCCATCACAATGAACGGCACTTCCAAGCCATCGATGTCCTGGGAGCCCGTGTCATACACCGCCACAATGTTCGGGTGATTCAGGCGCGCAGAATTCTTCGCCTCCTGGCGGAAACGCTCACGGAAATTCTCATCACGCGCCATGTCAGACTTCAACATCTTCACGGCGACCTGGCGGCCAAGGACCGTATCCGTAGCCGCGTAGACGTCAGACATGCCGCCCGTGCCGATGATGTCCCCGAGCTCATAGCGGTCAGCGATCATCATGTGTTAGTTGTCACCTCCTGTGACAGATGGGTCAGCTTGTGATTCTAACTCACCGTTGTCCTGCGGCGTTGTCGGCGCCTCCTGCGCAGACGTCGCGGGCGGCTGATCCGGCTGCTGCGGCTGCGAAGGCTGAGAAGGCTGAGCAGGCTGGGACGGATGCGGCTGCGTGGGCTGCTCCGGGTGGGAAGGACGCGGCTGCGAAGGCTGCTCCCGCGTCGGCTGCTGGCGGGTAGTCGTGCTCGGCTGGCTGGTCTCCGGCTCAAACGTGATCGTGCCCGGGGCGTCCTGCGTAGGCACCTCGCGCTGCTCCGGCTCCGGCTGCTGCACCTGCGTCTGGGTCTCCGTCACCGTTTCCGTGGCAGCCGTGGCGGCGGTTGTAGGCGTCATCGGTGTGCTCGTCTTCGGAGAGGAGCTGCCAATCATGCCCGCCGACCACGCCCAAGCAACACCGCCGCCGATCAGCGCAAGCAGCAACAACGCCGCAATGATCGGTCCCGCAGCACCGCTCTTGCCGCCGCCGCCAGCACGCGCCGGTGCCGGCGGCGCCGACTGTGCGGAAAGCGCAGCACGCTGCGCCTGGGCCGCAGCCTGCTCACGTGCCGCCTGCTCAGCGGCAGCGCGCCGGGCTTTTTCCTGCACCGCCATCGCCGCGGACGGCGGGTACTTCCCAGCCGGGCGGGTGGTGCGCGCGTCAGCAACGTTGGCCAACATCTGGGTAGACGCGGTAGCCGACGGCTCCGCCGCAATCACCTGCGTACGCCCACCCGGCTGGGCCGGGCGCATACCGTTTCGCACCTGGCTGACGGCCAGCTGCATCTCGTTGCCGTCGCGGAAACGCTGCTCCGGGTTCTTGCGCAGGCCAATCTCAATGAGCTCACGCGCCGGAGCAGACACCGAAATAGGCAAAGCCGGCGGCTCGTTGCTCACGTGCGCAAGCGCCACCGACACGGAGGAGTCCCCGGTAAACGGACGTGTACCGGAGAGCATCTCGTAGCCCACCACGGACAGGGAGTACACGTCAGACGCCGGGGTGACCGACAGCCCTTGCGCCTGCTCAGGGGAGACGTACTGGGCGGTGCCCACCACCATGCCGGTGCGCGTCAGCGGCACTGCTGCCGCGGCCTTGGCAATGCCAAAGTCCGTGATCTTGATCTGCCCGTTCTGGGTGATCATGAGGTTGCCCGGCTTAATGTCGCGATGCACCATGCCCATGCGGTGGATCATGGCTAGGCCATGGGCGGCCTGCTCCAGCACGTCCAGCGCAACGGATTCCTCCAGCTGGCCCTCGCGGGCGATCAGGTCCGCCAGGGACTCGCCGCGGATGTACTCCATGGCAATGAAGCACATGCTGAAACCGGCTGGCGAGGTGACCTCGCGGTAGTCATAGGTGGCCACCACGTTGGGGGAGTTGATGCCTTCTGCAGCCAGTGCTTCGTTGCGGAAGCGGGCGAGGAACTCCTGGTTGCTGGAGAACTCCGGGCGCAGGACTTTCAGCGCCACCTCGCGCTCATTGACCACATCGTCTGCCAACCACACGGTGGACATGCCGCCGTGGCCGATGACCCATTGCAGCTGGTAGTCATCGCCGATAAGTTGTTGTAAATCTTCGCGGTTTTCCGTGTTCATGCTTACCAACTCACCTACCTATTTCCCTGCTCTTGCTGGGTGTTTTCCTCTGCCGGTGCCGGAGCGGGTGCCGCGGGTGCCGCTCGCAGGATCGCACGCCCCAGCGGCGAGGACACCTGCCCGCCGGTTGCTCCAGCACCCAAATTGCCGCCATTCTTTACAACGACAGCCACCGCCACATCCTTCGCGTCATCAAACGCCACATACCAAACGTGCGGGTCAGCGCCCTCGGCGTGCTCCGCGGTGCCGGTCTTGGAGGCGAAACTGTTGCCGTCATAACCCCAGGTCCAGCGCTCAGAGCCGTACATCAGCCCGGCAAGCGTTGCCGCTTCCTCCGGCGTCAGTGCCTCATTGAGCATCTCCGGCTCCGCTTTGTACGCCTCCGTCAGGTTGGGGCGTGTCACCCGGGAGACCACATACGGCTTCATACGCACGCCATCATTGGCCACAATGCCGGCCATCACTGCGGCCTGCAGGGCGGTCATGGTGACGTCGCGCTGACCGATGGCGGATTGCGCCACCTCCGGACCGCTGGGCAGGTCGCCCAGGCTGCCGGCCGCGTTGGGCATACCAAGGTCATAGCGCTCACCCACGCCGAAGGCGGCGGCGGCCTCACGCATGGCGTCCGCCCCAACCTCAAGACCCATCTGCACAAACGCCGTGTTGCACGACAGGGCAAACGCGGTGGACAGTGTGACTTGGCCGCCGCTGCCGCACACCTGGCCGCCGTAGTTGCTCAACGGGATGTCGGTGCCCGGCAGGATGGTCTGCGCCTCACCAGTCAGCAGCGAGTCCGGCGTGTAGCCGTTGCGCAGGCCCGCTGCCGTGGTGATGATCTTGAAGATGGAACCCGGCGGCAGCTGGTCCTGCGTCGCGTGATTCAACAGCGGCTTGCCGGGGTTGTTGTTCACATCCGCCCAGGTGCCTTCTGCCGTCGCTGGGTCAGCGATCAGGTTCGGGTCATAGGACGGGGTAGAGGCCAGCGCCAGGATCTCACCAGTGCTTGGGCGGATTGCGGCGATGGCGCCCTCGTACCCAGGGTTTGCCAGCAGCTCATAGGCCTGCGCCTGCAACTGTGGGTCAATGGTCAGCTCCACGTTGTTGCCCACCTGGTCCTCTTCCAACCCGGTGCGCAGGAAGCGGGAGGACGCCCCGGCGGTGTCCCCAGTCAACTGCCCGTTGAAGCCAGCCTCCAACTGGGCTGTGCCGTACTGGTCAGAGACGTAACCCACCACCGGGCCGAACGACAGCGGCATGTTGGGGTAGGAGCGCTGGTAGAACCCGTCCTCAGTACGGAACGACTCCGCCAGCACCAACCCGCCCGCGTTGATCTGACCGCGGTTAATCTGGCGCAGCTCCACAGTGGTGCGGGCGTTGCGGGGGTCTTGCGCATACACGTCTTCACGAAAGCCCTGTACAACGGTGAGGTTGACCAGCAAGGCCACAATGAGCAGCAGCGCAAACGATGCGCCGAGGCGAATGGACTTGTTCATTTACGCCCCCGTCCCTACAGCCTGTGCTGCGTGCCTGCGCACACTGCGCGGCGTTTTCCGCAGCGCGTCCTGGTCAAACTCCGTCGGGCGGTTCGCGGCGTTGGACACGCGAAGCAGCAGTCCGAGCAGGATGTAGTTGGCCATCACGGAGGAACCACCGGCGGACATGAACGGCGTGGTCAGACCAGTCATGGGCAGCATGGCGGAAATGCCACCAGCAACCACGAAGATCTGGATGGCAATCGTGGTGGCAAGGCCTGCGGCCAACAGTTTGCCGTAGGTGTCACGCACCTGTAGCGCGGAGCGGTAGCCGCGGGAAATAAACACCGCGAACAGGCACAGCACCGCACCCAGGCCAACCAGACCCAGCTCCTCACCAAGCGCGGCCAGGATGTAGTCAGACTCCGCAACCGGGATCATGCCCGGGTGCCCGTAACCAAGGCCGGTGCCGGTTAAGCCGCCCCAGCTCAAGCCGAACAGGGCCTGGGAGGGCTGGTAGCCAATGGTTTCGAAGTTTGCCAGCGGGTCAAGGAAGTTGGCCACACGCTGCTGGATCTTGGTGCTGACTTGGTAGACGGCGTAGCCGCCAACAGCCACCAGGCCAACGCCAATCAGCAGCCAGGAGGTGCGCCCAGTGGCGAAGTACACCATGGCCAACACGGTGGCAAACAGCAACAGGGCCGGGCCAAAGTCGTCGGAGATCCCCATGATCAAAATGGCAATCGCCCACACCACCAGGATCGGCGCCAAGTCACGCAGGCGCGGGAAGGTCAAGCCCAGGAAACGCTTGCCGGCCACCGTAAACAGCGCACGCTTTTGGGTGAGCAGCTGCGCGAAGAAGATCAGCAGCAGGATCTTGGAAAACTCACCAGGCTGCAGCGAAAACGGACCAATCCAGATCCAAATCCGCGCATTCACATTCGGCGGCTGCGGCCACACCAGCGGCAACGCCAGCAGGATCAAGCCAAGGATGCCCAGCAGGTAGGAGTAGCGCGACAGCGCTTTGTGGTCACGCACAATCGCCAGCGTGAGCACCATCAGCACCACGCCAACGAGGGACCAGATCATCTGCCGTGACGCCAACCCACTTGAGCTATCCGCAAAGCCGAGGCGATACAGCATGACCAGGCCAATCGCGTTGAGCAGACTGACCACCGGCAGCAGCAGCTGATCCGCGTACGGCGCGAGCCAACCAATCGCCGCGTGCGCGATGCCGTAGACCAAAATGAAGCCGCCTACCAGGTACAACAGTTCCCCGGTCAGGGTGCGGCCCTGGCTCAGCTCAAGGCTAAACAGCATCAACAGCAACAGCCCTGCGGAGCACAGCAGCAGCACCAGCTCCTTGGTCCGCCCAAATACGCCGCGCACTACTTCACCTCCCGGCACTTCGGTTGCTCAGCGTCCGGCTTGTCAGTCTCAGTCTTGTCAGTCTTGTCGCCGTCTACGCACACCGGCAACGCTTCGTCTGCAAGCCTGCCCAACATCCCCAGCACCTCGTCATAGGTGCCCGAGGGCAGACGCTCCGCCGCATCCTGCTGGCTTTCCGGCAGGTCGCTTTGAGAAAACAGGTGGCAGTCCGACGTGCTCTTCGCACCCTCCTCATACGGCTGGGTGCGCATCGTGTTCTTCGAATCCAGGCACACCTGTTGCACCGGCTCACCACGACCGGTCTCAATCACAAAAACGCCCTGCTCATCGGTGGTCAGGTTGTAGGTCTCCGGCGTCTTATTGCGCATCCACATCGTCGCCGAAAACGCCAGAATCAGCGCCAGCAGCAGCGCACCGATCACCCACGGCCATGTGCTTCGTTGGGGACCCTCCGCATCATCGCCCGCGGCGTCCGCAGGCTGCAGCTTCGCACGGTTGTGGTCCGGCTCAATCGTCTCCGACTTGCGCAACAGCGCCGCCGCCCGCCCCGCCGAAGAATCCGGGTGGGTGGACTCAAAGCTGGGTGCCAAAGCACCGGCCTTCACAGGGGCTTCATTGCTTATCGACGCCCCTGCGCCGCCACCCACAACCTCCGCCACCACCACAGTGACGTTATCCGGGCCACCGGAACGAAGCGCCAGCTCAATCAAACGATCCGCCGCGTTTTGCACCGTGCCCTGGCCAAGCGCCACACCGATGGTCTCTGCCGTGACTGGGTCCGACAAGCCGTCCGAGCACAGCAGCAGGCGGTCGCCCTCTTTAACGTCCACCATCTCCAAATGCGGTGTGACATCCCGGCCCGTGTACGCCTTCAAAATCAAGGACTTCTGCGGGTGCGAGGACACATCCTCCGGCGCCAGCTTGCCCTCGTCAACCAAAGACTGCACGAACGTGTCGTCGACGGTGAGTTGCTTCAACGTGCCGTCGCGAAGCAGATAGCCCCTGGAATCACCCACATGGATCAGGCCAAGCTGCTCACCGTTAAACATGACCGCCGTCAGCGTCGTGCCCATGCCCTCCTGCTCCGAGTGCTCACGCACCGAAGCAGCAATCGCCGCATTGGCATCATCCGCCGCAGCACCCAACAGCGCAAGCATGTCCGCATCCGCCGGATCCTTATCCAGGTGCTCCAGATGCTCAATCATCATCTGCGAAGCAACCTCGCCAGCGGCATGACCACCCATGCCATCTGCAAGCGCCAACAAATTCGGGCCAGCATACGCCGAATCCTCATTGTTGCCACGCACAAGACCGCGGTCAGACGACGCGACGAAATCAAGGCGCAAATTCTTCGAAGATCTCTTTGCGGAACTCATTACGGCACCAGCCTCACAATCGTGCGTCCCATTTTGATATCAGTGCCCACAGACACCCGTTCCGGTTGATCAATGCGCATACCCTGCACAAACGTGCCGTTGCGCGAATCCAGATCCTCAACAAACCACTCACTGCCGCGACGGAACAACCGCGCGTGCCGTGCCGAGGAAAAATCATCCCCCAGCTGGAAATCATTATCCGGGCCACGGCCAATGGTCAGCTCCTCCAACGAGGACACATCCATATGGGAGCCCTGCAACGGACCCTCAACCACAGTCAGGTGCCGCGGCTTCTCACGCTTGACCGGCGCTTGCCGCGCCGCCTGCCTAGGCACCATCCCCGCCGCGCGTACAACATCCTTACGCTGGATAAACACCACCAGCAGGATGAACAGCCACAACAGGGCGAGCAGCCCAAAACGGGCGCTCAGAATCACAGTGGCATCCATCGGCTTCCTTCCGGCAGGGGGTTATTGGTTATTCGTCTGGCCCGGCTGATTGGGCTGGGCTGGCGGTTGGAAAAACTCAGTGCCCGGGTAGGGAACCGGCTCAGCCGGCGGCTCCACAGCCTCCGGGAAATGCGGCGGCTGAGCGTTTGCGGCACCCTGGCCAGCGCCGTTACCGCCCTGCGGGTTCACAATGCGCACCTCAATATTGGAATGGCCCACCGTGATCACGTCACCATCCGCCAACATCCAGTTATCAACCTGCTCATCATTGACCGTGGTGCCATTCGTGGACTCCAAATCCACCAACACCGCGATCTCCCCATCCCACGTGATCTCCGCGTGCTGACGCGACACGCCAGTATCCGGCAGCCTGAAATCAGCATCGTTGGAACGGCCCAAAATGTTGGACCCTTCGTGGACAAGGTAGGTCCTCGACGAGCCGTCTTGAAGCAGCAAGCTCACCATCGGCTGCCCACCACCGGAAACAGGCTTCATAGCATTTGGTTCGGACACAGCATCCTCCTGTTCATGTGCCGATGCTTCACGACGCCGCGCAAACGCAGCCACCGCCGCCGGAGAAGGCTCCGCATCGATAGCGTCAAACCCACTCCCCACATCGGGCACAGAATCAATGTAAGACGACACCCGCAGCTGGCCCGTACGCAAACCAGACTCCTCGGCAATACGCACAACAGCCGGCCCATCCAAGAACCAGCCCTGATTACGCACGAAACGCATCAACTGCTCAGCAAGGTCAACGGGCAAATCACGCTGCTTAGACAGGTTCTCCAGATCCTTCGAGGACACACCAACCGCGTACACGTTCGGTGCCACAACCTCATCCTGGTCCGTAACAACCAACGAATCCTGCGCCTCCTGGCGGATCAGCTCCTCCAACTCAGCGGAGACAACCTTGCCGCCAAACACCGCAGCCATGGAGTTATCCAAACCGCGCTGAATAGAACTATCCAGCTTGGCCAACCTGTCCATAAATGACATTCCCGTTCACCTCCTTTACTGGTGCTGCTCGTGCGTTTGCTCGTGCGCTTGCCTGTGCGCGCGTGCGCACGGGTGTCTTATGACGCAGTAAGTATAGGTGCCGATGCCACACGAACCTAGAAACCACGATGGGGCGACAGCATTAAACTTTGAATAGTTGCCAGAAAAATGAGTGTTTAACTGGCGATTTGTTGTTGTGCCCGCGTGAGGTGCTATGGTTATCAAGTCCCAAGCCCGGGTGGCGGAATTGGCAGACGCGCTGGCTTCAGGTGCCAGTGTTCGCAAGAACGTGGGGGTTCAAGTCCCCCCCCGGGCACAGACAGACACCCCGTGCGAGAAATCGCGCGGGGTGTTTTCGTTTCCGCCGAGCTTAGCCCGTTTAGAACGCGTTTGTAGCTACCTACACTCGGCTACCTTTGCAAAAAACGCCTGGTAGCTGCGTGTAGGTAGCTACAAACTTTCCCGGGGTAGACGTTGTAAACGGGGGCCCTGATAAATATAATTCCCGAAAATCAGGACGCTTGGCTTAACTGAAAGCAAAGCTGTGACCGTCATAAACATCTCCGGTCGTAAAGGATTCAAAATATGGTAGCCACCGCACTCTCCGCAGTCTTGGGTACTCTTTCTTCCATCGCTCTGATTTGGTCCGTTCTTGAAGTTTTCACCGTGACTCAGCAGCGCCCGGGCATCGCTATCCCGGACGCCGTTCGTGTTGCAGCTGCGAAGTACGGCATCCACTTCTAAGCATTCGTACCCGCGAACGTAAATAGGTCCTGCTTTCTGGCAGGGCCTATTTCTTATTTGCGGCACGCCGAAACAGGGACGAAAATACTCCCACTATGAACACGCCTTCACCATTTTCCGACGCTTCCGAAAAGCGCCAGCGCTGGATGTTCTTTGCCATCATTTCGCTGGGTCTGTTCATGATCAGTTTGGACAACTCGATTATGTATACGGCGTTGCCGTCGATTACGGAGCAGCTTGGGGCGTCGCAAAGCCAAGCCCTATGGATCATTAATGCCTACCCGCTGGTGCTCTCCGGCCTGCTGTTGGGCACGGGCACGCTGGGGGACCGGGTGGGGCACCGCCTGATGTTCATGGTGGGGCTGATTGTGTTCGGTGCGGCCTCGCTTATGGCGGCGTTTTCGCCGACGCCGGAGATGCTGATCGCGGCTCGCGCCTTCCTGGGCATCGGTGGGGCGACGATGATGCCGGCAACGTTGGCGCTAATCAGCCTGACATTTCCGTACGGCCAGGAACGCAACACGGCGATTGGTTTGTGGAGCGCGGTCGCAGTGGTGGGTAATGCCATGGGCCCTGTGATTGGTGGGCTGCTGTTGGCGAAGTTCTGGTGGGGCTCGCTGTTTCTGATCAACGTGCCGGTGGTCATCATCGCGTTGGTGGCTACGGCGGTACTCGCGCCGCCGAATGTGGCGAATAAGGCGAAGAAGTGGGACGCACCGTCTTCCATTTACTCCCTGATCACGCTGCTTGGCCTGACCGTGGCCATTAAGCAGGCGGCGAATCCGGAGCGCACGACCGTGGTCATGGCGGCTGCTGTGGTGGCGATGCTCTTGTTCGGCCTGCTGTTCCACTACCGGCAGCAGCGCCTGACGGATCCGCTGCTCACACTGGATATTTTCCGTTCCCCGATCTTTTTAGGTGGCGTGATTGCGGCGGGCGGAAGCATGTTCGTCTTCATCGGTGCGGAGCTGCATACAGTGCAGAAGCTGCAGCTGATTAATGGCTATTCGCCGCTGCACGCCGGCCTTGTCATCATTGCGATGGCGCTTGGTGCACTGCCCGCGTCCATCCTCGGCGGCGCAAACCTGCACCGTGTTGGTTTTCTGCCGTTGATTGCGGGTGGGTTCGTGGGCGGTGGCGTCGGTACGCTTCTGCTCATCGCTGGGGAGAAGTCCGGCTCCCTGCCGCTGGAGATCCTCGCGCTGGCGCTGCTTGGGTTCAGTCTGGGTTTGGTGATGAGCGTGGCGTCCACGGCAATTATCGGCTCCGCACCCGCGCACCGCTCCGGCATGGCCGCCGGCGTGGAGGAGGTGGCCTACGAGTTCGGCGCGCTGATCACCGTGGCCATTACCGGTGCGCTGATGGCACGCTGGCTGGCGCTGGGGGAGCCGACCATGGGGTACGAGGCGGCGTACGTTGACGCATACCAGGACGTGTTGTGGCTGGTTGCAGGAATTTCGCTGCTGTTCGGCCTCATCACCTGGGTGTGTTTCTATAAAAACCCGAAGACGGCTTCGGACCTAGACTCGGCTACATGACATCGCCGGTAACGCAGTACCTTCACACCATGTTGGATGCGGTGCGCGACCAGGATTCTGGTGAGCGCGCCGATTACATCGAGAAACTCAAAAACGCCGACCCAGACAAGTTGGCGTTGGCGCTTTGTACTATCGACGGCCACGTGTACTCCGCCGGCGACACCGACTATGAGTTCTCCATCCAGTCCATTTCCAAGCCCTTTGTCTACGCGTTGGCGTTGGACATGTACGGCGCGGAAGAGGTGCACAAGTACGTCGGCGTGGAGCCCAGCGGTGAGGCGTTCAACCAGCTGTCCCTGGACAGCAAGGGGCGTCCGGCGAATCCGCTGATCAACGCGGGTGCCATTACGGTTAATCAGTTGATTGGCGGTCCTGAGATGGCCGTGGATAAGAGAGTGGAAAAGATCCGTGACTACTTCTCCCGTCTGGCGGGCCGCGAGCTGGCGGTGGACCAGGAGATCTTTGAGTCTGAAATGTCCACCGCGGACCGCAACATGGCCTTGGCGCACCTGCTGCGGGAGGCGGACATGGTTACTGACCAGCCGCATGAGGCCGTGTCCAGCTACATCAGCCAGTGTTCCGTGCTGGTCACGGTGAAGGATCTGGCGCTGATGGCCGCCACCCTGGCAAACGGAGGTACGCAGCCGGTGACGGGGGAGAAGATCCTGACCGCTGAGGCCTGCCGGGTCACGCAGGCGGTGATGGTCTCTGCCGGCATGTACGACGCTTCCGGCCGCTGGATGGTCAACGTGGGTATCCCGGCGAAGTCCGGCGTTGCGGGCGGTTTGATTGGCACGATGCCGGGACAGCTTGGCATTGCCTCGCTCAGCCCCCGGCTGGATGCGCAGGGCAATTCGGTGCGCGGCGTGAAGCTGTTCCGGGAGCTGTCCAGCGCGCTGGATCTGAACCTGGTGTCTTCGAACTTCTACTTCGCGCCGGGCATACGTTCCGTGTCCAGTGTGGACGGCGCGACGGTGGTGGAGCTGCAAGGCATGATCAACTTCGCTATTGCAGAAAAGAACTTGTATGCGTTACGACGCATGCGTTTAGCCCCCCGCCTCGTCCTGGATGTCTCCCGCGTGACCTCCTTTAACAAGGCGGGCCGCGACCTGATCAAGGATGGCCTGATGCAGTTTAGGGACCAGGGCGTGGACGTGTCCATCTACGACCCAGACCAGGCGATGAGCGACTACGAGTTTTCCGACGGCACCACCGCGCGTGCCATCCGCGAATTCACCACGTCGTTTTCCGTACCCGGCTCACGCGACGAGGTGTTTAGCGCCTTTACCAAGCCGAACGAGTGGTTCGACGGCGAGGACAGTGAGTTTGACGGGTTTGACGGGTTTGCTGAGTTTGAATCTGCGGATGTGGAGGAGTCCGACGACGGCACCCGCGTGGTGTGGAAAGCCGACGAAGACGATGACGCCGAGCTGGTTTTCGACTTCCACGACGACGAGTCCGGCTCCGGCCAAACCAAAGTCAGCCTCACGCGCAGAGGTGCCGGATCGGAGGAGAAAGGCTATGCGGATGCGGCGAAAGGCTGGCGCGAGCGTCTAGCCAAGGGGCTGCAGCCTTGGCTGAAGCGTGGCGAAGACGCCGATGCTGGTGGAAAATAGGGCGCATGCTTCCTTCCCGAACGCCCAACATGCTGGGGGCGACCGTCGTCGCTTCTGCGTTGCTGCTTGCTGCCGGTTGCAGCGTTGGTGGGGAAGGCGCTGTGCCGTACTCGCAGCTTTTTAACGGCGTCACGTACAAAGGCGAGCCGATTATTCCAGCTCCACAGGAAGACATGGAAGAGATGCTAGAAGCCTTCCTCGCCTCGGAAGCGGAAGGGTATGAGGAGCAGCTTGACCCACCCGAATGTGCCGAGCTGTATAGCGACCAGGGCCACGAGCTTGATCTTGAAAACCTGTCTCTAGATAAGACCGCGTTCGGTGCAGTCAAGCTCGACACCTTTTCCGTCAGGGTTTACAGCGAGAACGTATACGTCAACCCCGAGGCGAAAAAGACACCCCAAGATGACCCTGAGTTAGCGGAAGCATGCCAGGACTTCTCCGTCACATCGGATCAGGGCACCATACATATCCACGTTGAGCCGATTCCGTTTAAGGGCAATACGGACAGAGGTTATGCCCACAAGCAGGTGACCGAAAGCGATGGCATGGAGTATGAAGGCTTCTACACAGCCGCTTGGAAAAACGACGCTTTTGTCACGCTCTACCACTCGGCGGTTGACCAGGAATCTATCGACGCTGGGTTTGAAACCCTGAACATGGTCCTCGACCGCCTGTAGACCGCTTGTAACCTCCAGAACCCAAAGGAGCAACATGTCCACCATCCGCCAGTGCAAAAAGTTTGGAAGTGTCCTCGTAATATCCTCGCTGCTGCTTGCGGCCGGATGCAGCACTGGTGGGGAAACGGGTGGCGAAGAATCTGCCGCACCTGCCGCCTCGGCTGTGCCTTACCCGCAGCTTCTTGAGGGCATCACGTACAAAGGGCAGCCAGTTGTTGTGGCTTCGCCGGAGGAGCTGGAAGAGACGATACAAACTTTCGGTGAATGGGGACCGGGCGGGTTCGAAATACAGCTTGACCCACCCGAATGCGGACCGCTGTATGGGGGCGATGGCCTGAAATATAATTTTGAAAAGCTATCCCCAGAAACGTTCACAGTTGCTACTGCTGAGACCGATGGGTTTTCCGTCAGGGTGTACAACAAGGACGCCTACCTCAACCCGGAGGCGAAGAAGCTGCCCCAGGATGATCCGAAATTGGCCAAAACATGCCAGGACTACTCCATTACAACGCAGTACGGCACCATACAGAGCCACATTGAGGCGCTTCCGTTCAAGGGCGATAGCGACAGAGGCTACGCCCATATCCAGACCAGCCAGAGCGACGACATGGAATATGAAATGTTCTATACAGCCGCGTGGAAGGACGACGCCTACGTCACGCTGTCTCATACGGCAGTGGACCAAGAATCCATCGACGCCGGGTTTGAAACCCTGAACATGATCCTCGACCGCTTGTAGACCGCTTGTAACCTCCAGAACCCATCCAGAACCCAAAGGAGCAACATGTTGACTTCCCGCACGTTCAAGAAGATTGGAAGCACCCTCTTTACAGCCTCGCTGTTGTTCGCGGCGAGCTGCAGCACTGGTGGCCAAGAAGCTGCAGCGCCAGAATCCCCGGAAGCGCCGGCAGTGTCTGCTGAAACTAGTGCAGCGGACGCCGCAACAACCGAAACATCTGCCGCCCCGGATGTGGATTTCTCGCAGCTTCTAGACGGCGTTACCTACAAAGGCCAGCAAGTCCTCGCAATTTCGCAGGAGGGGATTGAGGACTACATACGACAAGCGCGGGAAACAGAGGTTGATTATGACGCGCAGTTTGATCCACCCGAGTGTGCGGAGGCGTTTGAAAGCAACGCAGAGGATTACGACCCCGAAAAGCTGAGCTTGGAAACGATGACTATTGGTGACCTGCAGACGGACGGGTTCTCCCTCGTCGCGTTCAGCAGGGACGCACTCAAAGACGGCATCGACGCTACGTGGGACCCGTCAGACTTCTCCAAGTGCCAGCAGTACTCCTACACCGCACCGGAGCTTGGGACGATGCACGTGAGCATCGAGGAGCTTCCGTTTGAGGGCAACGTGGAGAATGGGTACGCGATTATCCAGCGAATTGAGGATGATGGTTCAGGCCTTGAGCCTCTTGACGTCTACAACACGGTCGCTGTGAAAAACGGTGCGCAGGTCAACGTCAACCTCACCGTGGTCACCGATGAAAACATCGCGGCTGCCAACGAAACGCTGAACATGGTGCTAGACCGCTTGTAGGCAGCTTGTGGGCCGCGAACGGGCTGTGTGCGGAACATAAGTAGTCTTCAACCAGGAAAATAAGTAGCGTTCACGACGGAAAATAAGTAGCGTTCAGAACGGAAAATTGGTAGCGTTCGCGCTATGGGTTACTTGACAAGAGTTGTGGACATGCAGCTTGACCAGCTCTTACCGTACGTTTCTGCGATTGCCATCGAGGGTCCAAAGGGCGTCGGCAAAACAGAGACAGCCGCGCGCCGGGCGAAGACGGTGCTGAGGTTGGATGAAAGCGCGGATGCCGCTGCGTTGGCCTCGGATCCTTCGTTTGGCTCGTTTCCAAAACCGTTGCTCATTGATGAGTGGCAGGTAGAACCACAGTCCTGGAACCGGGTGCGTAGAGCGGTGGATGATGGCGCGGAGGCAAGTAGCTTTCTGCTGACGGGTTCCGCGACTCCGGTGACAGGCACTGATACGCATAGTGGCGCCGCTCGAATCATTTCGTTGCGCATGCGCCCGCTGGCTTTGTTTGAGCGCCCTGGATGGCAGGCAACTATTGGTTTGCGGGACCTCTTTCAAGGGACGGCTGAGATCAGCGGTTCCACGGAGAAAACGCTGACTGATTACATCGAAGCCATTGCCAGCGGTGGTTTCCCTGGCTTCATGCAGGCACCCCAGCTGGTGAGGGAACAGCAGCTGGATTCCTATTTAGCGCGGATTGTGGATAGGGACTTGCCGGATCAGGGATATACGGTGCGCAATGCGGCGTCGTTAATGAACTGGCTGGCGGCGTACGCGGCGGCAAGCTCTACCACGACGAGCTACCAGGAGATTCTGGACGCGGCTACGCCTGGGGACGCGGACAAGCCAGCAAAGACCACCACCATGAAGTACCGCGAAAAACTTGCAGAGATTTGGATGCTTGATCCGGTGCCTGCATGGGATTTCCGTCGATCACCGTTTGCCGGTTTGGCACGTGCGCCGAAGCACCAGCTGGCGGACCCTGCGTTTGTGCTGCGGTTGTTGAAGATTCCGGCGAAGAAATTAAGCACCCGCTTTAACTACATGCTGGGGCCGCTGTTTGAGTCGCTTGCTACATTGTCGGCTCGGGTTGCTGCGCAGGCAGTGTTTGGCAATGTATCGCATTTCCGCACGTCCAAGGGGGACCGGGAAATTGATCTGATTGTCCAGAACGCGGACGGGGACATCATTGCCATTGAGGTCAAGCTCAGCGTGGATGTGGATGATGAGGATGTGCGACACCTGCTGTGGTTCCGCGAGCAACTTCCAGAGGATGTGGTGGACACCGTAGTGTTGACTACCGGGACGCGGGCGTATCGGCGCGCGGATGGAGTTGCGGTGATCCCGCTGGCTATGTTTGGCCCCTAGACTGGCCAGCATGATTGACAACACAATTTGGTGGCACGTCTATCCTCTCGGTGCGACGGGGGCGCCGATTCGTGATCGCGGGGACAACCCGCAGGATGCCGCCCACCGCCTGCCCAAGTTGGAGGCGTGGCTGGATTACCTGATTGAGCTGGGCTGCAACGGCCTGCTCCTCGGCCCGATTTTTCAGTCAGTGGGCCACGGTTATGACACGTTGGATTACTACACAATCGATTCCCGCCTGGGCACTAACGAGGACTTCGATCACCTCATGGCCGCCTGCAACGAGCGCGGCATCCGCGTGATGTTGGACGGCGTGTTCAACCATGTCGCCCGCACACACCCGTGGGTGGCAGAGGGCTTGGCGGGGGATACGGACTGGGAGGGCCACGCTGAGTTGGCCACGCTTCACCACGCTGACCAGCGGGTCAAGGACCACGTGGTGGACATCATGTGCCACTGGCTACGCCGCGGTATTGCGGGTTGGCGTCTGGACGTTGCGTATTCCGTCCCGCCCGAGTTCTGGCGCGAGGTGCTCGCCCGGGTCCGCGAGGAGTTCCCGCATGCGATGTTTCTTGGCGAGGTCATCCACGGCAACTACGCCGAAATCACCCAAGCCGGCACCCTGGATGCCGTCACGCAGTATGAGCTGTGGAAGGGCATCTGGTCTTCGCTGGTAGATGGGAATTTTTGGGAGCTTGCGCATGCGCTTGAGCGTCATAACGCAATCGCCCAGCAGGTGCTGACCAACACGTTCATTGGCAACCATGACGTGGACCGGATCGCGTCCAAGGTGGGGCAGGACAAGCTGCCGCTGGCCATGGCGATTCTCATGATGGTGCCGGGCATGCCCAGCATCTATTACGGCGATGAGCAGGGCTTCGAGGGCCTGCGCACGGAGGGTTTCGCCGCCGACGACAGCGTCCGCCCGCCGCTGCCCGACAACCCAGGTGAGCTCTCCCCGATGGGTTGGTGGATCTACAGGCAGTGGCAGGAGCTCATTGCTTTCCGACGCCAAAACGCCCCCCTCACCCACGCCACCCTCGAAGTCCTCGACAAAACCAACGAAACGATCAGCTTCGTCTGCCGCACCGGCGCCGACGCTGGTTTCGACGAGCGGCAGATTCAACTCGACGCGTGGCTCACGCCAACCCCGGGCGTGCGCATCCACGCAGACGGCAACACCCTCTACGAGTGGACCTAGCCAGCGCGCTAACACCCGCGTTAGGTCCCGGTGTCCTGAACGTTCTCACCGTGCAACTCGGCCGTACCACCCGGCCGTGCCGCCCTCTCGGAACAAATATGCAGGGGAAGATATGCAGGAGTAATGGTCAGAGCGTTTTTTCAATAAGAGGTCCGTTAATGAAAATGGCCCGTGACCTGCAGACCTGCATATCTTCCCCTGCATATCTGTGTTTCCCGAGGTGCCGCGGGCCGCGCCCGAGGCCGTGCCATCGGGCCGCCGGGGAGATTTCCGCGGGGTCCGGGTTAGTTGAGCGGTTAGTTGAGCCGGTTAGTTGATGCGGTTAGTTGATGCCAGGCACCTTGACGTTGAAGAAGTCGAGGATGGCGGCTAGGGCTTGGCGAAGCATCGCCAAGACATCCGGCAACACCACAGTGCCAACGCCATTGACCGGGACCTCGAAGGACGGCGCGCCGGCAGGGGCGAGCACGATGGTGTTCTGTGCCGCCGGTGCCGCAGGTGCGGGGGCTGCCGGTGCGGGGGCCTGCTGCTGCGGCTGACCCTGCTGGCCTTGGCGCGGTGCCTGCTGCTGCGGCTGGCCCTGGTTGTTCTGGGGTGCGCGCTGGTTGTTCTGCGCGGTGCCGCCGCCTGCGTTGCCGGAGCCACCAGCGTTGTTGCCGCTGCCTTTGAGGCCGCAGCGGTTGGCGGCTTCGTCGACACGCGCGAGCGCATTCAGGATCTGTGGACCGCGGCTGTCAAAGCGGGCGACGGTCTGCGCCTGGCGGACCTTGGAGTTGTAGTCCGCCTCGTTGGTCCAGTAGCGCTTCGCTTGGTCGCAGGAGATGGGGCCGGAGGGGAGTTTCGCCAAAGCGTCGTCAATCATGTCGGCCTGGGCGGCCGGTGCCAGCGCAATCGTGCTGGCCACGGCGGCGCCAAGGGCAAGGGTGCGTGCAGGGAAAGGATTTCGCATGCACGACAGTATGTCACGGAAGTGGCGCAAGTGTCACCTGTGACAGCGCGCAAACGCGCTAAAGTGCGCGAACGCGCTAATGCACGCTAGAAGCAGAACCGCTCCACCAAAGAGCGGTAGGCGCGGGCGGTGAGGCGGACGTCTTCAACCTCCACGTATTCGTCGTGACTGTGCAGCGTATCCAGCACACTGCCCAACGTCTGGTGGCGCTGGTGCATGGCAAAGCCGTACCCCACACCGCCTTTACGGCGGCCAAAGCGCAGGTCCGAACCACCCGCCGCCAACGTGGGCACCACCGGTACGCCGGGGAAGAATTCCGCAAACGTGTCCAGAATCGCCTGGTAGAGGGGGCCGTCGGTGGGGGAGACGGTGGCGTCTTCAGTAATCAGGTGGGTGATGTCCACTTCATCGGCCATATCACCCAGCGCCTCGACCAACAGCGCGTCAATATCCTCCTGCGTCTGGCCCGGAAGCGGGCGGATATCCATCTCCAACCACGCCACCGACGGCAGCACGTTAATCGCCTGACCTGCGCGAAGTACCGTCTGCGCCAACGTTAAGTGGCTCATGGCGTGTGAGTAACGGGCCAGCCCGCCGAGCGCCTCGTAGCCCTCGCCGCGAAGCAGCGCCGCTTCCGTCTCCGGATCAAACTTGAATGCGCGGACGTATCCGGGCCACGGCTCGTCGCGAGTCACCGACGGCTCCAACGCCGCCACGCGCCGGGCAACCTCCGCAATCTTCACCACCGCGGACTCGCGCCCATGCGGCGCCGAGCCGTGCCCGGCATCCCCATGCACCGTCAACCGACGCTGACCAGCACCCTTTTCTCCCACGACCACGATCAACGCGTCGCTGCCGTCCTCCACGGGCAGGTGGGACCCGCCCTCCTCGGACAAACAGTTGCGCCAGGAAAACGCCTCCGGCTCATGCTCCGCAATCCATCCGGCGCCCAGGCCGCCGCGGGCCTCCTCGTCCGCCAACCCCACAAACGTTAGGGTCCCGCGTGGCGGCACCCCGCGCATCGCCACGTCACGAACCGCCGCGGCCATGGATGCCGTGATGTACAACATGTCCGTCGCACCACGCCCAAAAATCTTGCCGTCTACCTCTTCGGCACCGAACGGATCGCGCGTCCACTTCGGCGCATCCACCGGCACCACATCCGTGTGCCCCAGCAGGGTCAGCGGCTCCACGGAAGGATCCGAGCCCTCAATCGTAAACGCCACGGACACGCGCCCCGGGTGGGGTTCGAAGTGGCGGATGTGGATGGACAACGGGGCGTCGGCAAGCAAAAGCCCCTGGCGGAAAAACTCCTCCAACGTGTCCGCATTGCGGACCTCCTGGCCGGAATCGGGCGTGAGATCATTCACGCACGCGTTGCGGATCAGGTCTTTGAGCAGGGCAAGTGCGGCATCCTCGGGCGAAGGGAGGCCCGCAGTAACTACGGTAGGTTTCATGGACACAGTGCAGGAGCTTAGCTCGCTTTACGACGCCTCCGTCACCCTCGCCCACGACACCCTCAGAACCGGCGAATGGCACAGGTACGCCGACGTGCGCTACCCAAAACTGTCCGTAACCGTCAAACACTGGCAACCAATCGACCGCCTCGAACCCTTCGGCTACGTCGACGAAGCCGGCACCTACTCCGCCGTGCTGTCGCGCCCCGACCTCATGGCCGGCTACCTGCGCGCCCAACTTGACGCCCTGACCTCTAACTACGACTGCGACGTCACCGTCACCTACTCCGACGTGTGCATCCCACCCGAATACATCCCCGGCCTGGAGGGGTTCGGGGAACTACCTGCTAAAGCGCGCGAATACGTGCCGCGGCCCGCGCTCGACGCTGTTGATGACGCGATCGTGGACGGCCACTGGGACGCCTTCCACGGCCACGAAAAACCCCTGTTCCACTTCAGCCCCCAACGCTTCGACCTGGCGATTGCCCGCCTGCGCCACTACACCGGCATCGACGTGGACACCCTGCAGAAATACATCCTGTTCACCAACTACGCCATGCACGTCACCGAATTCGTGCGCTTCGGTGTGCGCGAACTGGCCAGCCAGGATTCCCGCTACACCCGCCTGGTACTGCCGTCGGGCGAAACCATTTCCGACACCGTCGCCGTCGAAGACCTCGAACTCGGCTCCAAATTCCAAATGCCACGCTACGACCTAGTCACCGAGGGTGGCGACGGCATCACCATGATCAACATCGGCGTCGGCCCCTCCAACGCCAAAACAATCACAGACTGCCTGGCAGTACTGCGCCCAGAGGCCTGGATCATGATCGGCCACTGCGCCGGCATGGACGCCCGCATGCGCATCGGAGACCTCATCCTTGGCAACGCCTACGAACGCCACGACCACCTGCTGGACGGCCATTTACGACCCGAACTTCCCATCCCCGCCGTCCCCGAAATCCAACGCACGCTGGAGAAATCCGTCGCCCGGGTCTACGGCGACGACACCTCCCTCATGCGCACCGGCACCGTCCTATCCACCGGCGACAGAAACTGGGAATGGAAAGCGCCACGCGACCTTTGGAACTGGCTCCGCGGCTCCACCGCCGCCGCCGTAGACATGGAATCCTGCACCATCGCCGCCAACGGATACCGCTACCGCATCCCCTATGGCGCGCTGCTGGCCGTCTCCGACCTGCCACTCCACGCCGTACCGAAACTGCCCGCCGGTGCCCAGGCCTTCTATGCCAACTCCAAAGAAGCCCACGTCATGTGCGCCGTGCGCGCCATGGAGAAACTAGCCCGCCGCCCCGAACGCCTGCGCACCCGCAAGTTACGACGCACCATCGGCGAAGTCCCGTTCCGGTAGGGGTGCCGCGTGGGTCCTCCCGCGCGGTGCTCTCGCGCGGTGCTCTCGCGCGGCGCTCTCGCGCGGTGCTCTCGCGCGGCCACGGGACCCTCCGAGAACAAATATGCAGGGGAAGATATGCAGGTCTGCAGGTCACGGACCGTTTTCATTAACGGCCACCTTATTGAAAAAACGCTCTGACCAGGGAACCTGCATATCTTCCCCTGCATATCTGTTGAAAAGCGGCGCGAGCGAACGCGCGAACGCTCCCGCGACCGCCGGCGCGAATCAAGTTACGGCACCGCGTCGGGCCCGAAGATGCGGCTAACGGCGGCGTTGAACATGGCAAGGAAGCGTTCGGGTTCGCGCTCCACAAGCCAGGGGGCGACGCGGAGGAAGTCGATGCCGTGGTTGGTGATGTAGTCCTGCCGGAATTTTTCCTTGCGAAACGCCTGGTCGGTGGGGCCGTAGGTGGCGCCGTCCATTTTGACTAGGCCGTCCATTTCAACAGCTAGGCGGTGTCGGTGGAGGAGGTCGACTCGGTAGCGTTTGTCGGTGACTACGGGGTTGACTTCAAGGTCGGTGTAACCGGCGTGGATAAGCAGGCCGCGCATGAACGCTTCGGGTGCGGATTCGGATCGGGTGCTGGCGTGGGCGGCGGCGCGGGCTGCCACGCCGATGCCGGGAACGCGCGGTGACATGGCTACTTCGCGTTGCAAACTGGCCACGGAGAATCCGCCAGACTGCACGAGCCAGTCGGCGGTGGTGAGGGCGTGGGGGAAGCCGTCGAAACGCGCGATGTGCAAAAAGGTTTGGAAGGGGCTGGTGGTGGACATGTGGTCGCCACGCACGATGTCGCGGGTGGTGGTTTGGATGTAGCGCACACCGGCGGGCCAGCTGGGACGCGGCGGGACGGATTTGAGCACTACCTGCACTTCGTGCAGTGGTGTGTTGGCCACCCACATGTCGTTGAGGTAGGCGGAGGCGCGACCGGTTATGACGGCGTTGCGCATGGACAGTCCCACGCAGTAGGCGCGCAGCCAGTGTTGCTGGTTGACGGGCAGCGACAGGTAGGCAACCGCGTCGATGGCGTGCGAAGTGGATAGCGTTTGCAGGCGCCCGCGCTGCAGCGCCTCGTGTGTCTCCCGCGGCAGCGTTCGGTGTACGCGGATGTCTATGAGTTGTCCCCGAAGTTCCTTTTTCCAATCCCCCATGCCCAACACACTAATCTGAACAACGATGCACCGTACAGATTTCACCGATTTTGATGACCCGGCCGTGGCCATGGCGCACAAAAGCGCCGTGCGGTCCATTGAGCGGGTGGTGCATGAGACGGTGCCGGCGACCCCGCCACAGGAGGCGCTGGAGCAAACCATCAACCAGCTCCAGAACCCGAAAAACCTGGTGATCACGGGTGCGGGCGTGTCCACGGCGTCGGGGATTCCGGATTATCGCAGCAAGAATGGGCGGCTGACCAAGGGCCGGCCGATGACGTTTCAGGAGTTCGCGCATTCGCCACAACAGGTCAGACGTTATTGGGCGCGCGCGTTTGTGGGCATCCGCATGATGCGCGCCGCCGCGCCGAACCGCGCGCATTTTGCGTTGGTGGAGCTGGAGCGCGCCGGGCTGCTGACAGGGCTGGTCACGCAGAATGTCGATGGCCTACACACCCAGGCCGGCAGCCGAAACGTCATTGCGCTGCATGGGGACATGGATCATGTGGTGTGCCTGGATTGTCATACGTTGCATGAGCGTTTGCTTATCGACGCCCTCTTAACCCACGCCAACCCCCACTTCCTCACCCTGGTTGAAAACGAAAACCTAACCATCAACCCAGACGGTGACGTGGAGTTGCCCGCACACTACGTGGAGCAGTTCACCATGATTGGGTGTCCGACCTGCAGAAGTGAACGCCTGAAGCCGAACGTGGTGTACTTCGGTGAGAACGTGCCGAAGGCGCGCCGGGCGCAGGCGGATCGATGGCTGGCGCAGTCTACGGGCGTGATTGCCATCGGCACGAGCCTTGCGGTGATGAGCGGCTACAAGTTCATCATTGACGCTACGAAGCAGGGCAAACCCGTCACCGTGATCAACGGCGGGCCGGGGCGTGGGGATGTGAAGGCGGATACGGTGTGGCGCACCGATGTCGGCGAGGCGTTGGATGAAATCCTTGACGGCGTGGGATTATGACGACCATGACCGTCATAAACGCTGTGATTCTGCTTGCCGCAATTGCGTTTTGCGGTTGGCGCTACAGCGTGAACGCTGGCACGTTGGAAAGCGTCTTCACCAAAGAGGTGCCCTCTGACCTGCAGGTGTATCTGCTTGGTGGGCAGAAGGTGGCCAACCACCAGGATCTCTATGACGGGGATCTGTTGCCCGGGTTGCCGTTTACCTATCCGCCGTTTTCGGGTGTGGTGTTTTCGTGGTTCGGGCTGCCCACGCCGACCCTTGCGTTTTGGTGGAATGCGCTGGCTGTGGTGTTGCTGGGGGTGGTGTGCTACGGGGCGTCGAGAAGCATAAATGCTCCCTTGCTTGCGGTGTTTTTCATCCTGGCTACGGAGCCGGTGCACGCGACCTTGTATTTCGGCCAGATCAATATTTTCCTGATGGCGTTGGTGTGCCTGGATTTTCTGCCGCGCAACCGGCTGCCCGGCATTGGTACGGGCCTGGCCGCGGGGCTGAAGCTCACGCCCGCGTATTTCCTGCTGCTGCTGGCGGTGCAGGGCCGGTGGGGCTCGATCGCCATTGCCGGTTTCACCTTCCTGTGCACGGTGGCGGTTGGGTTTCAGCTGGTCCCGGACGCGGCGCGTTTTTGGACTGAGTCCATGTTCAACTCGGATCGCGTGGGCGTGGCGGACAACCCCGGCGCCCAGGCGCTGCGCCAGGTGCTCAGCCGTGAGCTGGGTATTGACTCCACCGCCCTGTGGTTACTCTTGGCGGTTCTGGTCACGGCGATCGCGGCGTTTGGAGCCTATTTTGCTTATCGACGCCACGATCTCCCCCTCGCCGTCGCCCTCACCGGCATGGCGTCCTGCCTGGTCAGCCCGTTTTCTTGGCATCACCACTGGGTGTGGATCGTGCTGCTGGGGTGTGTGGTGTACCGCTGGTGGGGCGCGGTGCCGATGATCGTGCTTATGCTGCCCTTTGTTGCGGACAACGTTGCCTACGGGCTCTTTAGCGTCCCCAACATCGCGTTCACGTTAGTGCCGTTGTGTTTCATGGTTATTTACGCAGGCTACGGTGCCTATCAGCTACAGTTGGAATATGCGCAAACGTCTTCTCGCGGCAACGCTGACCGCCGCCCTCATCGCCGCCCCTCTCCAAACCGCTAACGCTGAACCCGCCCCCGTCACGGGCGTGGAACTTGGCACGACTATTGACGGTGCTGTAGCCGTGAACTCACGTTTTGATTTCACCGAGGCCTACACCATCGGCCTGCCACAGCTGAAGAAGCTGCGCGGCGAGATGTGGGACATCAACCCGCCGTTCAACGGTGTTTCGCTGCGCGAGGCCGCGGGGAGGGCTGGTTTGAAGACCAAGGAGCAATACGTTAACGCCGTCAACATTGATGCGAACTTGACCCGCATCGCCGTCCAGCGCGCAGCGGAGCAGTACGCAACCGGTGGATACTGGGGCGAGCTTTCGCACGATCGCGTAAGGCCTAACGATACTTGGACTGCCACCATTGACGGCAAGCAGTCTTGGGCGGAAATTCTTGCGGCTGGCAAAATGGCTGACGCCATTTCCCAGGGTTGGGGCTATGGCGAGCTGGACGCGTTGAAGAGGGCCAACGGGAAATCCAACCCGAGGAACGGCCACCTTCACACGCTACTTAACCCCAGATACCACTACTACGGATTTGGCACAGTCAACGTGTACGAGGGACGCCATTTCTATGACTTCTCCGCAGGTCAAGCAAGCGAACATACCCTGGGTGGCGCAGCGCTTCCGGAAGGCAAACAGGCGCTGAACCTGTACCGCCCAGCCCGAGATGGCGAGAAGCCGACGGGCATCCAGGAATACAAGGAGCCGCCGACCGGCCCGCTTGGCGGTGGTTCGAGCTCTGGCGCTCGGACGATCATCGGCATCATCGTCTCGATTGTCTCGCTGCTGAGCGTGCTCGCGGGGTTCGCGCAACAGTTCATGCGCTAGGGCTTGAAACGCCCAGGGCACCCGAAACCGACTGCACCAATTTCCAAATTGGTGCAGTTTTGCTTTGAAACGCCCAGGTGGGTGCAACTGCTCGGGGAATTACTGCACTGGTGCAGCCGGCACGGTCGGTGCGGTCGGCGCAGCCCGGCCTGGCGGGCGTCCCGGCGATCCACGCCGCGGCCCCGGGCAGGGTCCGCAGCACCCCGGAAACACAGATATGCAGGGGAAGATATGCAGGTCTGCAGGTCGCGCACCATTTTCATTAACGGGTGCCTTATTGAAAAAACGCCCTGACCAGGGAACCTGCATATCTTCCCCTGCATATTTGTTACATGTGGGCCAGATTCAAGACCCAGATTCAAGACCAGATCGAATTCATGGTTACTCGGAGGCTTGATTCACCGGCTCAGCCGTGGCTACCGGCTCAACCGCGGCAGTCGGCTCAGCCTCAACGCCGCTCTCGGCGGCGTCCCAAACCTCCTGGTTCAGGATGCCTTCGCGCTTGGCCACAACGGCGGCAACAAGTGCTTGGCCGGTGACGTTGACGGCGGTGCGGCCCATGTCAATGATCGGGTCCACGGCCAGGAGGAGGCCAACGCCGGCAAGTGGCAGGCCAAGGGTGGATAGCGTCAGGGTGAGCATGACGGTTGCGCCGGTGGTGCCGGCGGTGGCTGCGGAGCCAAGCACGGCGACGATGGCAATCAACAGGTAGTCGCCAAACCCAAGCTCAACGCCGTAGAACTGGGCGACAAAGATCGCGGCGATTGCCGGGTAGATGGAGGCGCAGCCGTCCATTTTGGTGGTGGCGCCAAGCGGGATGGCAAAGGACGCGTATTCACGCGGCACGCCCATGGATTCCTCGGTGGTGCGTTGGGTCACCGGCATAACGCCCATGGAGGAGCGGGTGACAAAGCCGAGCGTGGTCACCGGCCAGACCCGCTTGAAAAATCCGAGCACCGGTAGACCAACCACGGCCAGAACCGCGGGGTACAGCACGAAGATGACAAGTGCGAGGCCGAGGTAGATGGCAAAGACGAACTTGCCCAAAGAACCCAAGGCGTCCCACCCGTAGGAAACAACGGCGTTACCAATGAGTGCGGCGGTGCCGATTGGGGCGAGGCGGATGACCCACCACAGCACTTCCTGGATGACCTTCAGCAGGGATTCGGAAACGTTGATGAACGGCTCCGCGGCCTTGCCCACGCGTACGGCTGCGATGCCGATGAGCAGGGAGATCACCAGGATTTGGAGGACGTTGAAGTTGATGGAGATGGCGTTGGCGTCGTTAAGCTTGGCGCTCAAGCCCAAAATGTTTGACGGCACTACCGAGTTGATGAAGCCCATCCAAGAGCCGGTGGAGGAGGGGTCGGCGGCGTTGGCGGCGTCCACGGTGGAGTTCACTCCGGGTTTGACCACCAGGCCAACGATGATGCCGATGATCACGGAGAAGAACGCGGTGATGGCGAACCAGACCAGCGTTTGCACTGCTAGGCGTGCGGCGTTGGTGACTTGGCGCAGGTTGGCAATGGAGGTGACCACCGCGGTGAAGACGAGGGCGGGGATGAGCAGTTTCAGTAGCTGCACGTAGGTTTTGCCAACCCAGCTCAAGGCTGCGGCGAGCGCGTTGTCGTCGCCCATGCCGGCGGCGATGAATCCGAGGATCAGGCCGATGATGAGGCCTGCGATGACTTGGGCGCCGAAGCTAGTGGCCCATTTTGGTAGATGCATTGTAACTCCAATAGACAGATCGGTTCATCAGAAACCGGGAATACGCAGTTAACCTACACCATTAGCCGTGGCGTGTCCCAAATCGAGATGAACAGCTCTGTCTTATTCTGGTGGCATGATCTACAGTTTCGAAGGCCACACGCCCCAAATCCATGACACCGCCTGGGTGTCCCCAGAGGCCACGGTGATCGGGCAGGTCACCCTTGGCCCCCATGTCAATGTTTGGCCGGGGGCTGTGCTGCGTGCCGACGTCGGCGTTATCACCATCGGCGCCCACTCCAACATCCAGGACAACTCCGTGATCCACGTAGATACCGGTGGCGAGACGGTCTTGGGGGAGTACGTCACCGTCGGGCATATGGCAATGCTGCACTCCTGCACGATTGAAGACGCCTGTTTGATCGGCATGTCCGCCACCGTGCTCAGCCGCTCAGTGGTGGGGGAGGGCACCATCATCGGCGGCGGCGCTGTGGTGTTGGAGGAGCAGGAGATCCCTGCGTTTTCCATCGCGGCGGGCGTGCCGGCGAAGGTGAAGCGTGAGCTGGATCCGGAAACTCGTCAAGCACGCATCAAGCACGCGGAAGGCTACGTTGAGCTGGCCGAGCGCTACCGCACCGGGCTCAAGCGGATCGACTAAGCGGATCGGTCAGCACCAGGTCGAGGGCCACGGCGCGGGCGATGTCGCGGACCATCTCGCGGTGGCCGGGCAGCATGCGCAGGTCAATCTTTGCGTGGTCGCCGGTTGCGCGTACCGCTTGGGCGAAGGGGGCGGGGGACAATGGGTCATCAATAAACGCACTGCCCGCGATGACCACCGTGGAGGGGTTGTGTTCCGTGCACAGCTCACCAACCAGCTGGCCTAGGTTGCGGGCGCGCTTGTCCAGCGCCGGGCGGGTCACGGTCTGGTACTTCGAGTCCGTCACCGCCTGGCGCAGCGTCCGAATCTCCGGCTTGTTAATGGTGCTGAGCAGGCCAAAGGTGGTCAGGTCGTCGCGTTCGACGTTGATGTTGTGCACGCCGTCGTTGGTAGTAATGGCGCACGCTAGAGAGTCATCCGCGAACAGCGCCATCACTGAGGGAGTGGCCAGGTCGCGGCTGGACTGCATCTCAGAGCCGACGATGGCCGCGGACACTGAGCTGACCTGGACGGGCACGGAGAATTGTTCGCGGAGCTGATCGCCCAGCGCAACATTTTTCCAGTTGAGGTTGGGGGCGGTCACCCGGCCGTCCGTAGTCACGGTGCCCGAAGCCGTAACGCCAACGGTGGCCAGGGGGCGGTCGATGGTGGCGGTGAGTTTGTTCAGCTCGGCCATGATGTGCTGGATAAAGTCATCTTGGTCCAGCTTTGCCACGGGCAGCTGCGCATCAACGAAGCGCAGCGTGCGGCCTTTCAGGTCAAACAGGGCGATATAGGTGGCGTCGGTGCCGATGGAGATGCCGGCGTGGACGGTTTCCAGCTCCGCCAACTCGAGCGGGACGGTGGGGCGTCCGCGGCCGCGCGTTTTGGCTAGGTCGAAGCGTTCGGTGACGTAGCCGGCCTGCGAAAGTGCGGCGATTGCGCGGGTAATTGTGGGCTGGGATAGTCCGGTGGCCTCTATGAGTTCGGCCCTGGTGGTCAGCTGACCAAGCCGCACGAGGTGCAAGCACTTGGCGGCGGGGGTCTGAGGGCGGAGGAAAGCCATGCATAATGAGTACACCATTCTAGACCGCTTTGTCCATTCGGCGCGTAGTAAGCTGTGCAAGGCTGGATTCGTGGTAAAACACGCGATTTGGGCTAGACTGCCTTCCCATGACTGCAACATCCGAGCCCTTGCGTAAGCCATCTCTGCTTGACGCTACCTGCGAGGACTTCGTGTACGACATTGCGGAGCTCGTGCCCACCCTGGGCACGCAACTAGGCATGGAGGGCCTAGACGGTGAGCTGCAAGATTACAGCCCGGAATTCTGGAACTCCGTGGCTGAGCGCATGCGTGACTTGGTCCAGGACATTGACGCCCTGAATGACTCCACGGATGACTCGGACGATGAAGACGACTTTGATGACGTCGACCACCTCACCGCCGCCGTTGTGCGTGACCGCATCACTAGGGAGCTGGAGCTGCACCACAACGGTGAGTGGCTCAGCAGCCTGAACGTTATTGACTCGCCGCTGCAGACCATCCGCGATTCCTTCTCCCTGATGAGCCAGGAGACCCCCGAGGACATTGAGGCGATTGCCTCGCGTCTGTCCAAGGTGCGCGGCGCCCTGCACGGGTATGCGGAGTCCTTGGCGGAGGCGGCGCAGACGGGCAACGTGGCGTCGCATCGCCAGATTGATGCTGTGATTAACCAGGCGGAGGCGCTGGCAGAGGTCGGCTCCCAGCTGGAGCAGCTCGGCGTGGATCCGGAGAGCGCGCCGGTGCAGGACGCCAAGGACGCGTTCGCTGAGTTTGCGGACTGGCTGTCCACAGAGCTGTCCCCGCAGTCCTCCCACGAGGACGCTGTGGGCCGTGACCGCTACGAACTCTTCGCGGGCCTTTTCCTGGGCCGCGACATTGACTGGGACGAGGCCTACGACTGGGCCAAGGAACAGCTCGCGGAGACCGTGGATGAGCAGGGGCGCTTGGCGTCGGAACTCTATGGCCCTGGCACGACCGTGCTGTCCGCCTACCGCCAGCTCAACGAGGACCCGCGCTACCAGCTGCGTGGTACCGACGCGCTGCTGGAGTGGATGAACTCAGTCAACGAGCGCGCCTTTGCTGAACTCAACGGCGAGGACCTCACCGTTCCGCCTGAGCTGCACAAGGTGGAGTGCGCGATTGACCGCGCTGGCTCCGGCGGCATCTTCTACACCCCGCCTTCAGACGATCTGGAGCGCCCCGGCACCATGTGGTGGTCCGTGCCGCACGGCCAAGAGGTATTCCACACCTGGCAGGAACTGACCACTGTTTTCCACGAGGGCCTGCCGGGCCACCACCTGCAGATTGGCACCGCGCTTCTGCAGCGCCGCAGCATCAACCTGCTGCGCCGCAACCTGTTCTACTCCGGCCACGGCGAGGGCTGGGCGCTCTACGCCGAGCACCTCATGGCAGAGCATGGCTATTTTGAGGATGCGGGCTATCGCATGGGGTTGCTGGATGCCCGCAGGTTGCGTCTGGCGCGTGTGCTTATCGACGTAGGCGTGCACCTCAAAAAACCCACCCCCGACGGATCGGGCATCTGGGATGCCCAATACGCCAAGGCATTCCTGCGCGACAACTGCGCGCTCGGCGAGGCACAGGTGGCGTTTGAGCTGGACCGCTACCTGGGTTGGCCAGGCCAAGCGCCGTGCTACGCCCTTGGTTTCCGCGACTGGCTGAACCTGCGCGACAAGGCCCTGGAGCAGGGCATGACCCTGAAGCGTTTCCACGACAAGGCGCTGCGCCTGGGCTCAATGCCGATGGACATGCTGGCGTGTGAGGTGCTCAACCACGGCGCTTAGCTCCGCTCAGCGCCGTGAGAAAGCGTGTACTTAGCGCTGGTGCTTCAACCGCAGAAGGATCTGCGGCAAGTAGCCCGCGAACAGCACCACGCAGATCAACCGGATCAGCTGCAGCGTGATCACGGCTGGGCCGGTGCCGCCCTCAGCGGACAGGGCGAGCACGGTTTCAATCGCGCCGGGCGTGGTGGCCAGGTAGCCCTCAAGCGGGGTCAGGCCCAGCCACTTCGACATCACCCAGCCCATGCCAGCGCAGGCGGCCATGAGGATGATGATGTAGAGGAACGTGGCCGGCAGCATGCGTGAAAACAGCTTCAGCGCCGGCACGCTTAAGCCGCCGCCAACCATCCAGCCAATCGCAATGAGCGCGGCAATAGTAACCGGGGCGGGGCTGACCACCGGCACCTTAACCACGTAGCCCACCAGCACAGTGAGCAACATCGGGCCGAAGATCGGTGCGTTGGGCAGGCGCAGCAGCTTGCCCAACGGCTGGCCCACAAAGGCCATGGCGGGAACGAGGATCCACATCCACCACTCGGTCGGCTGCGCGCTGAAACTGCCGTCGCCGGTGGCCCCCAGCAGTGACGCCACCAGCGGCAACGTAAACGACACCACCAGAAGCCGCAGGTACTGCGACAGCGCAACATAGCGCACGTCCGCACCAACCTCGTGGGCGATTGCGGGCATGATGGACGCCCCACCGGCCAACAGTGACAACACGCCTGTCTCACGGGACACCCCGTGGTTGGCCAGGATGATGCCGCCGCCAAACGCCAGCAGGATAATGAACGCCGCGCTGACCAAACCGGGCACAAGGTAGCGCACCAGGTCCGCCGGCGGGATGCCAACCAGCGGCAGGGCCGCCATCACACCGATGATGCCGCGGGCGAACTTGAAAAAGATGTCGTTGACTTCAAGCTCACGCTTGCCAATCAGCGCGGCCGCACCGGAAGCGATGATCGCGCCCAAGATCCACGCCGCCGGCACGTGCGCCCAACTCAGCAGGGCGCCCAGCGCCACGGACGCAGGTACTACGAAAAGCCAACGGTTCACAGCCGCTTAGGATACCCTTTGCGCTTATGACTCCAACCGCCATCACCATCCTCGCCATCGCCGCAGCCTTCGCCGGTTGGATTGATGCGGTGATTGGCGGCGGCGGTTTGGTGCTGATCCCGGTGCTGATGAGCGTCACCGGCATGCCTGCCGCATCGGTGCTTGCCACCAACAAAGTCGCGGCGGTCACGGGCACGGCGTCGGCGGCGATCACGCTGGTGCGCAAAGTGGGCGTGCCCAAGGCAACGTGGTCCTATGCCCTAGCGGCGGGCGCGGCCAGCGCAGGTGGTGCGGCGGCGGTGGCGTTGATTAGTGATAGCGTCGTGCGCCCCGTCATCATCGTCCTGCTCCTAGCCGTGGGCGCGTTTGTGGCGTTGCGGCCGGAGTTTGGGGTGGGCGGTGATGGGGTGTTCACGGGGCGTCGACAAGCAATGGCCCTTGTAGCGGCCGCTGCCATCGGGTTCTACGACGGCATCTTCGGCCCCGGCACCGGCATGTTCCTCATCATGGCGTTCACCGCCGTATTCGCGCAATCCTTCATCCGATCCGCCGCCATGGCCAAAGTAGTCAACACCGCCACCAACATCGGCGCGCTCAGCGTGTTCATCATCGGCGGATACGTGGTGTGGCCACTGGCAATCGGCCTTGCGGTGGCCAACGTCATCGGCGCGCAAATCGGCGCCCGCACGGTGCTCGCCGGCGGCTCCAAGCTGGTCAGGTTCGCGCTGCTCGGGCTGGTGGTGGTCCTGAGCACCAAGTTGCTTATGGACGAACTGCTGTAGCCAACCACGGAAAATGCGTAAAAAGTACGCAGAAAGCCTTTTTAAGTTATCCTTTCGGTGTGCAACTCATTCGATTTACCGCCGGAAACTTCAAAAGCATCGCTGATGAGCAGACGATTGATTTTGCCTACTGGCCTGGCGAAAGCTCGGTACCTGATGTCCCGTGGGCAGATGTTGTACGGCCGGTGACGGTGCTGATGGGGGCAAATGCGTCTGGAAAGAGCAACATGCTGGACGCGTTGGGCTACTTTTCCCGCGCCATCCGTCTTTCAGCCACCCGCTGGCAAGATCTCGAAGATCCTGGTGAGGTGATGTTTTACCCGTTCGCGTCAGGTGACGCCGGCGCGAGGCCAAGCTTCTTTGAACTCGATTTCGTTTTAGACGGAACGCGGTACCTGTACGGGTTCGAATACGGCAGTAACGGTGTCGAGGGGGAATGGTTGCATTACGTTCCCAACGAGCGGTGGACCCCAATCTTTGAGCGAAGCGATGAGACCATCGAGTTCAACAACCGCGTTGTGCTCGAAGATGAGCAGGCAGTGCTGCGCTTTGCCAACCCCCGCGAGCTCTACCTTTCGGTTGCATTGCGCGGACAATTTGGAAAACTCGGCGCCCTGGCTCAGGCGATCGTCCATTCGCTGCGTTTCATCGCTTTGAGTGATCAGCATCGTGAGCAGCGTATTCACAATGTGATGCGAGCGCTGCGAAGCGGAGCGATGAACTTTGATGATGTGGGACAGCTTCTTGCGGCTGCGGACACCGGCATAGTCAACGTCACGCTCGATGAAAGCAAGTTGCCACCAGACCTCGTTGAGAAGCTTCAGACAGCGGCCACCTCACTTAAGCAACTTCATCCTTCGCCTAGGGCAGGCGCTGCGCTGACGATTTCCGACGGTGACGGGGGAGTCATCGAGTTTTCAGAAAAGGATCTGGAGGCTGTGGCGCTGCACTTGATCTTTGAGCATCAATCCGAGGACGGCACGATGTCGCTCGGACTACGTGAGCAATCCGACGGCACCGTTACCTGGTTTTCACTCGCCACCATTCTGGTAGAAGCGCTAAAGACCGGTGGTGTGGTGGTTGTTGATGAGCTTGATGCACACCTGCACCAGCACCTGCTCTTTCTCATCGTTGAAGCTTTCACAGACACAACAATCAATGTGGGCGGCGCGCAACTGTTTTTCACCTCACACAGCACAAACTTGTTGGAGCGGATGCAGGAGCTGAACCTGAAGGAACAGTCGTTCTGGTTCACCGAAAAAGGCTCCGACGGCAAAACCACGGTCTACTCGTTGGCGGATTTCAGGAAGGATTCGCGTGCAAACTATGAGCGCCGCTACCTTGACGGCCGCTACCGGGCGATCCCGAACCTCTCCCCGGCAACGCTACGGGGCCTAACTAACGCGAATGTGGGTGGGTAGCGCCAGCCAACCCCCTACAGCACCAGCGACCCGTTAACCAGCCCAACCACGGCAAACACCGCGCCGATGACAACGATGGTGACAACGACCCACTCGAAGGCGTTAAACAGGCGCTCTCCACGCGCGCGCTTGGTCAGCACGTACGGGATGATGCCCGGCAGTACTGCGAGTGCGCCGAAGAGGACGTACACCAGGTCGGCGGCGTAGATCAGCCACAGTGAGTAGATGAACGCCACGGCGGCAACAACCAGGTGCTTGGAGTTGGTTGCGCGGTCTGGGCGGACCTCATCAGTGGCTGGGTTCTTGTCCGCACGCAGCGCGAGCAGCACCAGGTACAGCGCGGAGAAGATGTACGGCAGGAGGTACATGATCGTTGCCAGCTGGACCATGGCGTTGTAGGAGGTCTGGTTGGCAAAGAAGATGATGACAAAGAACTGGATGACCACCGTGGAGATCAGCTGTGCGGTAAACGGTGCGCCGGCGTTGTTGGCGCGTCCCAGGCGCTTCGGCAGCAGGCCGTCATTGGCCATGAGCACGATGGGTTCAGCGCACAGCATCTGCCAGGACACGTACGCGCCGAGCACGCTCAGGCACAGGCCGATGGAGATGAACACGCCACCCCACGGGCCCACAACCGCCTCAAGGACGGCGGCCATGGAGTTGTCCGGCAGTGCGGCCAGTTCCTGCTGGGTGAGCACGCCGTAGCTCAAGGTGGACACGGCAACCAGAAGACCCAAAACGGACAGGAATCCGATGATGGTGGCGCGGCCAACGTCCGTACGCTTGGAAGCCTGCTTGGAGTAGACGGATGCGCCCTCAATGCCAATGAAGACCCACACGGTGTAGAGCATGATGCCCTGCAGCTGCTTGGAAAATGGCAGGCCAGAGCTTTCGCCCCAGAAGTCAAACGTGAACTTGTCCCAACTAAAACCAAGGAACGCAACCAGCACAATGAAGGCCAGGATGGGCACGATCTTGGCAACGGTGACCACTACGTTCATCACTGCCGCCTGCTTGATGCCGCGGGTGAGCATGAAGAAGATCGCCCAGGTCAGCACCGACACCGCAAGGGCCAGCACCCACTGGTTGCGGAAGACGGGGAAGTAGTAGCCGATGGTGCCGAAGAACAAGGTGGCATACCCCACCTGCGCCATGACGGAGCCAAGCCAGTAGCCCAGGCCGGAGGCGAAGCCGATGAAATCACCAAGCCCCGCGCGCACGTAGGAGTACACGCCGGAGTCCAGGTGCGGTTTGCGCCGCGCAAGGATCTGGAAGACGAAGGCGATGGAAAGCATGCCCACGCCAGCGATCAGCCAGCCGGTGAGCATCGCGCCGGGGCCCGCTACGGAGCCGATGTTTTGCGGCAGCGCGAAAATGCCGGAGCCCACCGTGGAGCCGATGATCAGCGACACCAGCGTCCACATGGACACAGTGTGTGCCCGGGAGTGGCCCTCGGTGTGCGTCTTATGCGCAGTTGTCATGCCGATAATGTAGCGGTTTACATTTTGTTCTTGGTCTTCGCCGTGGCTTTGGCGCTCCAGGGGTCCTCCGGCCAGGGGTGCTTGGGGTAGCGGCCACGCATTTCTTTGCGCACTTGCTGGTAGGGCCCGTCCCAGAAACTACGCAGATCATCGGTGACCGCAAGTTCGCGTCCGGCAGGCGAGAGCAGGTGAAATAGCACGCGCACCCCGGAAACCTCCGGCGAGGTGGCCAGCCCGAAGCATTCCTGCAGTTTCACGCGCACCACAGGCCGGCCGGTCTCGTAGGAAATCTTCGGCCGCGACCCGCTGGGCACCGCTAGGCGCTCCGGCGTGCTTTGCTCCAGCTTGCCGGCCAGCTCCCACGGCAGGTTGCGCATCATTGCGGCCCGCATGTCGCATTTGCTTATCGACGCCCCACGCAACACCTCCCCAACCTCAACCGCGTAATCCCCACGCGAAATATCCGGCCAGCCAGCTTGCTCGTGGAGGAAGGTGAGACGGGAAAGGAGGTCGCGTTCGTTGTTATCAAGCAGGAAGTCCTCGAAGCGGAATGATGCGGCGGCCTCTTCCAGTGCTTCGCTGGCGGCGGCGGTAGTTGAGGTGTTGAGGGCGACCGGCGTTGCGCTGAGCTCGATTGCGCCGATGGCTTTGACTTTACGAAGCTGCACCTTGTCCTTATTTACGTGCGCGCGGTAGCCCTGCGTGATGCGCTCGGTGGGAAGCTCTGTGGCTGCGGCCGCGCGGATCACGGCGCTGTGTTTTGTGCGCTGCACCTCAGCGGCCGCGATCCACTCCGCGCCGGTGAGGTTGATCTTTGGATCCAACGTGGCGCGCGTGCCGCTGGCCAGCAAGTATTCCTCGCCCATGCGCTTGGCCACCCACTGCGGAAACGCGGTGCTGACTACCTCACCAGCAGCAACCGGCGGGCCCTTCGGCGCGAGCTTGGCCAGGCGGTTGACCTGATTGCGCGGCGGACCCACCCGGCTTAAATCACCGCTTAAGCCCTCCGCAATCGCCGCGACCGTGGGGGCGGCGCCGCTGCCCAACTTCAGCAGGGCGGCCCCCAAACGTGGGTCCACCGGCAGTGCGGCAAGTGTGCGGCCGAAGTTGGTGATCTCGCCGCGGCTGTCAAGGGCGCCGAGTGCCTCCAGCGTTTCCTCTGCTTCTTCACGCGCCGCAGCTGGTGGCGAGGTTAAAAGCGGCAGGTCTGGGGAGCCCCACGCCTTCATCATCAACACCGCTGCAGTGAGGTCACTGGTGGTGATCTCCGCCGCGATGTCTTCACGAAAATGCTGGTAGTCGGCCTCTGCATAGGCACGCACAACCGTACCTGGCCCCAAACGTGCGGCACGGCCCGCGCGCTGGTTCGCACTCGCCTTGGACGCCGACACCGTGACTAAGCCAGTCATGCCGCGGGAATCCCTGCGCGGCTCCCTTGATAGGCCGGCATCCACAACCCTGCGCACGCCCGGCACGGTTACTGAAGACTCCGCCACGGCCGTTGACACCACCACCGGCGCATCCCCGTACAGCGCCTGGTCCTGCTGCTCGCTGCTCAGCCGACCGTGCAGCGGTGCTGCTGCAACGCCGTGTTTGTGCAGCGCCTCGCACACCAACTCCACCTCACGCACACCCGGCACAAACACCAACGTGCGGCCCTCCGCTTGTGCTGTTGACGCCGGTTTAGCTGCCAGCGACGCCACATGCTCATAAAACTCCCGCGACCCCGACGCACGTCCCGCATGCGGCGCGTACTGCACCTCCAGCGGGTGCGTTTCCGCCTGCGTGGACACCACGTGCGCACCCATATGCTGCGCAAACGCCGCCGCGTCCAGGGTGGCGGACATGGCGGTGAGAAAGAAGTCGTCGCGAAGAATCGCAACCTCCATGCACATCGCCAACGCCAGATCCGTATCCAGCTGACGCTCATGCACCTCATCCAGAATCACCGCGTTCACACCGTGAAGCTCCGGGTCCTTCAGCAGGCGGTTCAGCAGCACGCCGGGGGTGACAAACTCCACCAACTCGCCGCGCTTGGCTTCGCCGCGGATGGCGTAGCCGGAAAGCGACGGGGCGTCGAGAAGCGAAAGGCGCCGAAACGCTGCACGAACCGCAACCCTGCGCGGGGCGGTGACCAGCGTCTTTCCATGCGCATTCGCAACCGCCGGCGGGATCAGCGTCGTCTTACCCGTACCCGGCGGCGCCTCAACCACCAGCGGGCCAGCCTCAGGCAACTGGCCCAGCACCCCCGCCACCGGCAGGCCGCGCCCGATTTTCTCCAAGTCAAACATTGTTTTCCAGGGTACCTTTGAGGCCATGAGACGCCTGTTCGCCGCAATCGTCCCACCAACCGAGGTCCGCGAGCACCTCATCACCGCCCTGCGCCCGATCCGCGACACATTCGGCACCGAAACCCGCTGGACCGACCCAGACAACTGGCACATCACGCTGGCCTTCTACGGCTCCCAGCCCAACGACGCCGCCGAAGTCACCGATATCCTCGCCCAGGCAACTGCATGGGCTCCGCCATTAGAGCTGCGGCTTCGCGGCGCCGGCTGCTTCGACCGCCGCACCCTGTGGATCGGCGTCGGCGGTGACAAAGCTGAGCTGAAGACCCTCATGGCCGACTGCCTTTTGGAGCCCGACGCCCGCGGCCGACAGCGCGCCCACCTCACCGTCGCCCGTACCGGCACCCGTACCAGGGACTTCTGGCTTCTCGACGACCACGCCCACGCCCTCTCCATCTACTCCGGCCCTCGCTGGCATGTGGACGAGATCCACCTCATGGAATCCCACCTGGGCAAAGGCCGCTCCGGCGGGCCGAAGTACGACATCGTGGACACCTTCTACCTGCGTGGGCCCGCGCGCCGCGAAGCCTCCTAGGGGTTCTACCCCCTGACCTGCGCTAACCCCACGCACCCCACCAGCCTCATTGCAAACAAAGCGATTTGTTACGGATGTGACGAACCCGACCTGGGCTTTTGTAAACGAGGCCCCCTCGTTTACAGGATTACGACTGATCGCCATGCTTCAGCTCGAACAACAATTTCGAACATCCGCTGGCGTGTTACCCCAGTGTGGAACAATGGGCACAACGAACCAACAGGAACATTTCCAAGGAGGGATTATGTCTACGCCGATTATTCGCCGACTCACGGTTGAGGAGGCTAAGCAGGAGTTACGTAATCTCGAGCAGGAGGTGGAAGGTGGGATTGACGCGTTCGAGGAGCGCGCCCACTCGTACGATTTATCACCCACTGAGCAGGGCGTATGGCAGCGCATTTCGGAACTAAGGTGGCTTCTTGGTTAACTGAACCCTAATTAGACCCATGCTTTTCGACGCTCTCCCGCGCACCCCCTCTAACCCACTCCCAGGAGTGGTGCACCTGCCGAATTTCCTCAGCGTCGAAGAGCAAGCCGCACTGGTCAAGCAGGCGCGGGACATTGCTCACCGGGTGAAAGGTACGCCGGTGGCGATGCAGCGCCCGCGTGTGGGGCAGGGGCAGATGGCGGCGTGGTTGTTGTCGTTGGGGTGGTTTTGGCAGACGCGGCCGTACCGGCTGGTGCGTGAGGTTGATGGCCACGCTGTGCCGGAAGTACCCGCAAACTACCAGGTCATAGCCAACAACATCATGAATCAAGCACGCGAAATCGACCCGTTGGTGGGTCCCACGCCGACAGTGGAGACCGCACTGGTGAACTTCTACCCGCCGGGCGCAGGCATGGGCCTGCACGTTGACGCGGAGGAGGAATCCGACAACGCGGTGGTCAGCCTCTCCATCGGGGAGGAAACGATCTTCCGCATTCAAAACCCCGAAAACACCGGAAGCGCCGAAAACACCGAAAGCAAAGACCTGCTGCTGATGTCCGGGGACGCGCTGGTGTTTGGCGGTCCGGCAAGGAGGGCATATCACGGGGTGAAGGCGCCGCGCGAAGCCACCGGGCCCGAAACCACGGGTCTGAAAGAGGGGCGGATAAACATCACAATGCGCCAAGTACACCGGTAACCTGTGCGCATGGACAAAAAAGTTGCTGTAGTTACTGGCGGCTCGGCGGGTATTGGTGAGGCCGCGTGTCGTGCGTTGGCGGCTGATGGTTGGCACGTGATTGTGGCGGCGCGCCGGGTGGAGCGTTGTCAGGCCATCGCTGATGAAATTGGCGGGGAGGCATTGGAGTTGGACGTCACGGATGAGGCGAGCGTGGACAAGTTGGCGAAGCTCCCGCGGGTAGACCTTCTTGTTAACAATGCTGGTGGGGCGAAGGAGCTTGATTTGCTTCGGGACGCGAACGCGAACGACTGGCAGTGGATGTTCGACACCAACGTCATGGGCACCATGCGCGTCACCCAGGCCCTGTACCCGCAGCTCAAGGCCGCAAAGGGCTTGGTTATCAACATTGGTTCCGTGGCGGCGACGGATGCGTACAAGGGCGGCAGCGGCTACAACGCGGCGAAGTTTGGGTTGCGGGGGTTGACTAGGGCGTTTCGTAGAGAAGAGGCGCCTGACATCCGCATCTGCGAGATCGACCCGGGCCGCGTGAAAACGGACTTCTCGCTCAACCGCTTCCACGGCGATGCGCAGCGTGCCGCCCAGGTGTACGAGGGCAAGCTCAACCTCACCGCGGAAGACATCGCCGAGGCGATCCGTTGGGTGGCGTCGCTGCCAGCGCACGTGAACATCGACACGATGAGCATCATGCCTGCTGACCAGGCAGAACGTTAAGTGACTGGGTCAGCGTTCGCGGCGCTTCTGGGTGTGTGGTTCGCCGCGATTGTTAGCCCTGGTCCGGACACGTTTCAGATCATCCGCATCGGCTCACGCGACCGCGCGGCCGGCGTGTGGGCTGCCGCGGGCATCACGCTTGGCAACGCGTTTTGGATCATTGCGTCGCTTCTGGGCCTGTCTGCGCTGGTGCAGACGTTGCCGCAGATTCTGACGGTGCTGCAGATCGTCGGCGGCGGCTACTTGTTGTACATGGGTCTTGGGGCGTTGCGGGGTGGGGTGAAGGCGCGCGTCGATAAGCAAGAAAGCCCTGATGCGGTTGAACCTGCCGCGCGAGCCATGAGCACCGCCAAGGCGTTCGCTGTGGGTGTGGCCACGAACCTGTCCAACCCGAAGGCGGTCCTGTTCTTCGGCGCGATCTTTGCCCAGTTCATCCGCCCCGGCATGGGGTGGCAGTGGATGGTGGCAATTGCGGCGACGCTGATTATCACCGGGCTTGCGTGGTTTGTTGGATTTGCGCTGGCAGTGCGCGCCCTGGCGAGGCCGATCCAGCGGCATGGCTGGGCAATTGATCTGGTCACAGGCCTGATTTTCATAGCCATCGCAGTGTGGATGCTCATCGAGGGGCTCGCCGGTTTGCCCGCGCTGTTCTAAACTCCGCACCAATCTGGCTTATGCTTGGCCGCATGCATGTTGAGGTGCCTATCAGCGGCGACACGATCAAACTGGGCCAGCTGCTCAAGCTGGCTAACCTGGCGGAATCCGGCGGCCATGCCAAAGAAATGATTGAGGCCGGGGAGGTGACAGTCAACGGTGAGGTGGTCACAAGCAGGGGCTTTCTGCTTCACGACGCTGACGTCATCTCCACCCCCCACGCCACCGCAACCGTCACCACCGACGGTGACGGTGACGACGACTACTTTGATGAGCGCACCGCCAACGATGATTTCGATCCGGAGAAGTGGAGGAATCTCTAATGCCCGCATTTGAAGCCGTTCCCGGCATGCCGTACTGGCAGGACCTGGTGACCAGCGAGCCCCAAAAGTCCGCCTACTTTTACACCAAGGTGCTGGGCTGGGACGTTTCGGGCGGCGACTACCGCGTGGCCCGCATGCACGGCCTGCCGGTGGCCGGCATTGTCAGCACCGGCGCAAAAGAGGCGCTGAACGAATGGGTGCCGTACTTCCTCAGCGTTGATGTGGCTGCGGACGCGAAGCGTGTGGAGAAGCTTGGCGGCCGGGTGCTTGCCACCGCAGAGGTAGACCTGGGAACCCTTACCGTGTGTGCCGACCCATGTGACGGCATCTTCGGTTTGATCCAGCCGGCAGGCGAAGACCGCTTCGTTGCCGCCGGTGAGCCGGGTGTACCGGTGTGGTACAACTACGGCGGACCCGAGGTTGCGGCAGTTGATTTCTACGCCGAACTCTTCGATTGGGAAGTGCAGAAGGTTGGCAATGAATACATCGCCCTCCAGGACGGCGCACCATTCTTGAGCATGGAGATCGGCCTGGTGCCTGAGTTGGCGCTGTGGCAGGTCTATTTCGGTGTGGAGGATCTTTCCGCGGCGGTGAATGCCGCAGAGATGTTCGGCGCGAAATACCTGACGGAACCTGAGCTCACTTCGTTTGGCCTGGTCAGCTACCAGGAGGATGCCACGGGAGCCGGCGTGTACTTCTGCGAGGTAGAGGTGCCGGTGTTTGAAGAGGCTTCCGAGTCCGATTCAATCCTGCACCTGGACCCCGAAGCGTAGGACTGTGAAGCGTAGGACATACCAGATGAAACTGCGGGTTGTTGCGGGGACGCTTGCGTGCGCGCTGGCGTTGCCCTCTATCGTGGCTGCGCCAGCGCAGGCGTACCACGTGGATCCGTCGTATTTGCGCGATCGTACGGCCCTGGCCGTGGTGCACCCCGACGGGCGGATTTCCATGTCCGCCAATGCAGAGGAGCCGCGCCCGGCGTTGAGCCTGGCCAAGCTGTACCTGGCGTATTACGTGCTGTACAACGGCACTGCTGAGGAGAAGTCCCAGATCCCGGAGATGGTGGCCACCTCTTCGGACCTGATTGCCAGCCAGCTTGACCGGAAGTATCCGGAGGCGATTGAGCAGATCGCGGAGGACTTCGACTTGAAGGCCACGGTGCGCAGCGGCTACTGGGGTCAGACGCAGACCTCTGCACGCGACGTTGCCACGTTCATTTCCTCCATCGTGTGGGACCCGAAGGCGAAACCCCTGTTCGCCGGTATGAAGGACCAAAGCGCCGTGGCTGCCGACGGCTTCATCCAAGGCTTCGGCACCGCCCGCATGGACAACGTCAAAGGCTCCAAGATGGGCTGGACTGATGACCGCGCCAGCGCCACCGGCAGCGTCTCCTGGGGTGAGATTGGCGACGAAACCTGGGCCGTCGCCGCCCTGACCTACGGCACCGCCTACGAAAACACCGTGGACGTCCGCCACGGCATCAACCAGGTGGAAGACACCCCGGCGAAAAACAAGGTTTCAGCTACAGAGTCGGCCGCGGCGAAGCCG
>NZ_KV786461.1:0-74732 GCF_001806945.1 Corynebacterium sp. HMSC30G07
TTCTCAAACAACACACGCACACCCCACCAGAACCTCTCGCGGCTCCGGTAAAAGCGGCTTGTACGACATTACATGTCGGTTTGAATCAAGTCAATTCGTTGAATTTCTCTGATTCGGTTGCTGCCGTAACAGCGTGGCTAAACCATAGCCACGCCGGTTAACAAAATGCAAACTCCGCAGCTAGACGCGCTTTGCTCCGGCAAAATTCTTCTTACCGCGGCGCAGTACCAACCAAGCTCCGTGGAGGAAGTCAGACTCCGAAGGTTCCCACTCCTCGCTTTCAACGCGCTGGTTGTTTACGTACACGCCACCTTCCTTAATGGAACGGCGTGCGGCTCCCTTGGAATCTGCAAGACCCGCGCCAACCAACAGATCAACGATGTTGGTGGATGTGCCAGGCTCGATCTCATGCACCGTGGTCTCACTAACCGCAGCAGCCAAGGTGCGCTCATCAAGATCCGAAAGCTCGGCCTTGCCAAACAGGGCTTCGGCAGCAAGTTCAGCGCCCTTGCGGGCCTCTTCGCCGTGAACCAGGTCAGTCATCTCCTGCGCCAGGCGTCGCTGCGCTTCACGCTTGAACGGACGCTCCGCAACTTCAACCTCAAGACGGTCCAACTCTTCCTTGTCCAGGAAGGTGAACCAGCGCAGGTAACGGATCACGTCCGCATCAGCGGTGTTCAGGAAGTACTGGTACCAGGTGTACGGGCTGGTCATCTCCGGATCCAGCCACAGGGAACCGCCGCCGGTGGACTTGCCAAACTTCTTGCCTTCAGAGTCCGTCACCAACGGCACGGTCAGTGCATGAACGGATGCGCCGTCCATACGACGATTCAGGTCAACGCCCGCAACGAGGTTGCCCCACTGGTCGCCGCCGCCTACCTGCAGCACACAGTCGTAATTGCGACGCAGCTGCACGTAGTCGTTAGCCTGCAGCAGCATGTAGGAAAACTCAGTGTAGGAAATGCCGTCGGATTCCAAACGGCGCTTCACCGTGTCTCGGCTGAGCATGGTGGAAAGCGAGAAGTGTTTGCCCACGTCACGCAGGAACTCAATCACGCTGAGGTCCTTAATCCAGTCGTTGTTGTTGACCAGCTGTGCAGGGTTATCTCCATCGAAAGACACAAAGCGCGACAGCTGGCCGGAAATACGATCCGCCCAGTCACGCACCGTGTCCTCCGAGTTCAGGGTGCGCTCGCCCACATCACGTGGGTCACCAATCATGCCCGTTGCGCCACCTGCGAGTACCAGCGGACGGTGACCCGCCATCTGGAAGCGACGCAACATCAAAAGAGGCACAAGGTGGCCAGCATGCAGCGACGGGCCGGTCGGGTCAAACCCGCAGTACAACGTGATCGGTGTCTTCGTAGCCTCCCGAAGGGCTTCAAGGTCAGTGGACTGATTTACCAGGCCACGCCACTCAAGTTCATCAACGATGTTGGTGTTTACAGAAGAAGTCATTAAAACATCTCACGCTTTCGTTACTGGGAGGTGGTTGGGTGGGTCTGCGCTTCGTCGATAAGCAAGACTGGAATGCCCTGCTCAATGCGATAGGCAACGCCAAGGCGCTCATTGATCAGCAACTGTTCTTCCTCGTTATAGACCAATGGCCCTTTGTCTTGAGGACAAACAAGAATCTCAAGCAGTTCTGGATCAAGGCTCATGAGCGTCGATCGTACCCCTCGGCCTCTTCGAAACCGTCGTTGAGTCCTGGCAGCGCGCCAAGTTCAGTGCGCAGGAACTGCGCCTGGGAGTCCATAGCACGCAGGTTATCGTCAAGAATGCCAGTTTTAATTCTGTCTACGGCGCTAGCGAGCGTGGTCAATGAATCCGCCATGACTGCCGCTGCCCTACCGTCGCTGTGCTGCGGGCTATCAAGGAACGTCGTGGTGATTTCCGGGTAGTACACCTTGACCACATTCCACATGGTCTGACGGTGCTCCGGCGTGGAATCCAAATGGTCCCACTCCGACAAGACAAAACGAACGTTGCTCTCCAACTCTTTAGCTTTGGCTACTACGACCGCTGGGGGCTTCGCGCGAAACAGCTTGGAAGACGTCTCGCGCAGCACCCCAGAAAGCAATTGCGGAGTGGGCGTCATAGGTGCCTGTAGCGCCTGCTGCCGCGGCGCCGGTGTGAGGACAGCACCTGCCCCGTACGCCGCTAGGGCTGCCACCGGCCAGAACACGCCGAAGCCGATGACTAGGTGCAACGCCACGACCAGAATGGCCAGCAGCAGGCCAACCTGGTTTTTGCGGGAAAGGAAGTAATTACTGGAACCCACGGATCTCCTTAAATGCAGACTCCAAATCGCCGTTGAGCGCGTCAAAGACTTCTCCGCCCGTCAGTTTCGCAAGCTCCGTCATCTCAGCTTTGTTGGCATCGCCGTAGAGAATTACGAACACCGGAATCGAGCGCTTCTCCGGCGACATCTGGGCATAGATCTCCCTGAACTCATGGAAGCTTTCGCCGAAGGTGGCTTCACCGTCACTGAGCAAGACTATGGACGGAATACCCGTCGAGGTGTCCGCCGCCTCCAAAGCACGGATCAACGTTGGGTAGATCGCAGTGCCACCATGTGCAACCAGACCATCAACGTACGCACCGAGTTCTGCGGCGACAGCCGGATCTTCACGGTCAAACGTGACGGTAATAGGCTCATTCGGGTCGAAGCTGAACGACCACAGGGTGACGTCCTCGCGGTCGCGCAGGGAGACGTCGCCGGTGAGGGTGGACGCTGAGCCGTCGATAAGCGAATGCATAATCGCCTTCAATGACTCAAGGCGCGCACCTTCCATCGAACCCGACACATCCAGCACAAACGTAGTGGTGCCAGGCTGGCGGTACTGGTTGTTGTAGGCATAGAGCAGCTCATCTGCCACCGACTGGTTCGCCGGGAACGGCAGCTCAATAACCTGCTGGTTTTGCAGCTGCACCGGCAGGTTATCCACCTGGCGCACCGGGCGGCGGAACGTCTTCGCAATGTCTTCCTGGTGCTCAAGCATCCAATCTGCCAACGCCCGAACCTGGTCGCCAGCCTGCGGATTCGACGGCTGCGCAAGGGTGGATAGCGGGTAGTCTGCAGAAATCACGCCGTCCTTCGGCACAACCACCTGGATCGGCTGGCCTTGCTGCTGCATCTGCAGAAGCGTCGACTCGTAGTTCACAATCGCATCGGCACGCTCCGGGTCTGCAACAAACGCTTCCGCCAGCCAGCCGGAAGAACCGGACACCAGAGATTGCGCTTGGAACAGCGCCTTAAGTGTGGGGCCTACCAGCTCCAGATCCCCGGGGTTGATTGCCTGGCCGGTGTCTGCAACCGCCGTCGCCACCGATACCAGCGCGGAGAAGCCCGAGTTGGAGGAGGACGGAGTAGTCATGCCAAAGGTGAACTCTCCTTGCTCCGCGGCCTGGGCGAACTCCGCCCACGTGGGCTGCTGCGTATCCCAGCCCAAGCGCGCAGCCGCGTCGTCCCAGACGCCAAAGGCTACTGGGCTGGTCGCAGTCTTCGTCTCGTCCGCAAGCTTGTTGGACGCCCCAATGAGGTTGACGTAGCGGTTGGTGGCAAACCATGTGGCGTCCACGTTGCCGTCAAAATCTCCACGCTTCAGTGCCTGGGAGTTATCCAACGTGCCACCCGGGAAGAGCAGCTCAATGCTGAAACCCAGGTCGTCAGCAGCCTCCTGGACAAGCCCCTCCAAGTCCTTCAACTCTGTGGCGGCAACGATTGTCAGATCTGCCGCCCCTTGGTTTCGTTTGGGTGCGGAATCCACTCCGCCAGTTTCGCCTGAGTCTGTGCCGCACGCGGCAAGTGCAATGGCACTGACAAAGGTGATAAACGCTAGCCAGAAACGTTTCATTACTCTTCCTCCCCATGCCGCGGCGGGGGCGCTATTTTGCCGTAGCGGGTACCCACACCGTCAATGAGCTGTTCTAGGCGGTCGTAGTTTGGTGGGTCGATGGAGTTGACGTAGTCGCGCGGCGGTTCAAGCCCTTGGCTTTCCATCTCTTGGGCAAGCGAGCCGGAGGTCGCCGGCCTGAAGCCGTGGCGTGCCGCAAGTTGTTGCAGCTGCGGATCATTGGTCAGCAGCTTGCCAAGTTCTTTGCCTTCCGCGGTCACGCCCACAATGCCGTGGTTTGCAAGCACGGTTGGGTGCAGCTGGAGCAGTACCATGTCGTCCCGAATACGCGAGTTAGGACTCATCTGCTCGCCCAGATACTGAGCTTCGTACACCATCACCATCGGCGCCGCCCCCATTCCCTGCGCCAGGTACTCCGCGAACGGGCCCGAAGAGGATGACTCCGAATAGCCTTGACCAGTGAAAAACGGTGCGATCGATTCCACTAGGTAGCTCACGTCATCTCCCCGCGCGGGGTCGCGCTGCTGGAACTCATAGTTCAGGATGGACAGGTACATCGCCGCTGAGTTGGAGGTACGGATGTCAGTTGAACGGATCTGGACAGTTCTTGGCGACGCAAACGTGTCCCCAAAATCACGCCACCTCGCACCAGAGCTCGCGATGTCCACAAACTTGGCCATGTCTAATACGTAACTGTCACCGTCTTTAGTCACCGCCCCCTGACCTTCGAGGATCTCGGCGATCGGTTGCCAGCTGGCCACCGCCATAGGTGAGAAGAACGGGAAGTCCACCGAGTAGCCAGAACGCTGCTCACGCACCTTTTGCGCAGCTGGTGCTGATGAAGGGAACACAAAGTCCTGGGCTTCGATGTCTATGCCTGTGGCAATCTCGCGGGAGCCGGCTGTGCTAAACGACACCTGGAAACCGAGCTCCTCAAGACGCGCCACCACGTCCGGGTCTTCGAAATACCCGCGCTTCTCGGAGCCGATCACACCGCGCACCTGGGTTAGACCAGGCTTTTGGGCAACGTGACTCGTCCCATCATCGGAGTCAGAAGCTCCGCCAATTCCCCCAAGTCCAGGAATGACCCCGCGACCCATGGCGATTGCTGCTGCGACTACCGCTAATAGAACAACGCCAAGCACGATGGACAATCCGCGTCCACCGCGCTTGGCGTCTGTATTGCTACTCGGCACATTCATACACTCATGGTAAAGCGTAAAACGTGACTTCGCTCACTGACCGGGGCGCACGGGTGTCTCCGCCCACGTCCGGAACGCGGCGTTAGCTTGGGCCACACGTTCAAGCTGCTCCTCGACGCGTACCTTTGCGGTACCGCCGCGGGTGGCGCGGGATGCTACAGCACCCTGCACCGTAAGTACGTCACGCACCTCAGGGGTCAGGCGCGCATCAACGCTGGCCAGTTCCTCATCGGTCAGCTCTACAAGGTCAACGCCGCGGCTTTCCGCGATGCGCACGCATGCACCAGAAGCCTCGTGAGCCTCGCGGAATGGCACGCCCTGGCGCACCATCCATTCCGCCAAGTCGGTGGCAAGCGTGTAGCCGGCAGGCGCCAGTTCCAGCATGCGATCCTCATGGAACACCAGCGTGGATACAAGCCCAGTAAACGCCGGCAGCACAATGCTGAGCTGCGTCACCGAATCCACCAACGGTTCCTTGTCCTCCTGCAGGTCACGGTTGTACGCCAAGGGCTGCGCCTTCAGCGTTGCCAAAAGACCTGCGAGGTTACCGATCAACCTGCCTGACTTACCGCGGGCAAGCTCTGCCACATCCGGGTTCTTCTTCTGCGGCATGATGGACGATCCGGTCGACCAAGCATCATGCAACGTGATGTAGCCAAACTCCGGCGTGGACCACGCAATGATCTCCTCAGCAAAGCGAGACAAATCCACCGCGATCTGCGCCAACACGTAGGCGGTTTCCGCCGCGAAGTCGCGCGAAGCGGTACCGTCGAGCGAGTTGTCCGCCGAGGAATCGAACCCGAGCTCCTCAGCAATCGCCTCCGGATCCAACTGCAGCGAGGAGCCAGCAAGCGCTCCGGAACCATACGGCGAGACCGCAAGGCGCTTATCCAAGTCCTGGATACGCTCAAGGTCACGCAGCAACGGCTGCGCATGCGCAAGCAACGAGTGCGCGAGCAGAATCGGCTGCGCCGCCTGGAAGTGGGTCTTGCCCGGCATGATCGCATCCGGGTGAGCCTTCGCTTGGGCGACAATCGCGTCGATCAGGTCCGCAACGTCCTGCGAGATGCCACGCACCGCGTCACGAAGCCACATGCGAAACATCGCTGCAACCTGGTCGTTACGGGAACGGCCCGCGCGAAGTCGCCCGCCCACTTCCGGTCCGACACGGTCAATCAAGCCGCGTTCCATGGCGCCGTGGACGTCTTCGTCCGTAGGCAGCGGCCCAAAGGAACCGTCGGCGACATCCTTGCCCAGCTGGTCAAGACCAGCCAGCATGGTTGCCAAGTCAGCGTCGCTCAGCAAGCCTGCCCGGTTGAGCACCTTGGCGTGTGCCTTGGAGGCAAGCACGTCATAAGGCGCGAGCACCCAGTCAAAGTGCGTGGACACGGAAAGCGCGAACATGGCCTCGGAAGGGCCGCCGGAAAAGCGGCCTCCCCACAGCGCACCTTCATTAGTGCCGTGCTGCTCCATTGTCATCCCCTACTTCTTCGAGGCGTTGGCCTCACGGTCACGCTTGTTAGCAATCTGGGACGACAGGCCGTGCAGGCGCACAAAGCCCTTAGCCAAGGTCTGGTCGAAGGTATCGCCCGTGTCGTAGGTTGCCAGGTTGAAGTCGTACAGGGAGTGGTTGGAACGACGGCCGTTAACCGTCGCCTTACCTGCGTGCAGCACCATGCGGATATCGCCGGTGACGTGCTCCTGGGTGGAGTCAATGAACGCATCGAGGGAACGCTTCAGCGGGCCGAACCACAGGCCGTCGTACACCTCTTCCGCCCAGCGAGCGTCGATCAGGCGCTTGTAGCGTGCCAGCTCGCGCTCCACCGTGACGTCCTCGAGCGCCTTGTGCGCGGTGATCAGCGCAACCGCACCCGGTGCTTCGTAGACCTCGCGGGACTTAATACCCACCAGGCGGTCCTCCACCATGTCCAGGCGGCCGATGCCCTGTGCACCTGCGCGACGGTTCATTTCTTCAATAGCCTCAAGCACCGTAACCTGGCGGCCATCGATAGCAACCGGCTTACCAGACTCGAAGGAGATGATGACCTCATCCGGGGCGTTACCCAGCGACGGGTCCTCGGTGTAGGAGTACAGGTCCTTGGTCGGCGGGTTCCACAGGTCCTCCAGGAAGCCGGTCTCAACGGCACGGCCCCACACGTTCTGGTCGATGGAGAACGGAGATGCTGCAGACTGCTCAATCGGCAGATCCTTGCCCTCGGCGTACTCAATGGCCTTGTCACGGGTCCACGCGTAGTCACGCGCTGGGGCGATGATCTCCAGGTCCGGATCCTGGTTCAGGAAACCAACCTCAAAACGCACCTGGTCGTTGCCCTTGCCGGTGCAGCCGTGAGCAACGTGGGTACCGCCAAACTGGTGGCCAGCCTCAACAAGGTGCTTGACAATCAGCGGACGAGAGATTGCAGAAACCAGCGGGTACTCCCCCTGGTACATGCCGTTGGCCTTGATGGTTGGCAGGCAGTACTCTTCGGCGAATTCATCCTTGGCGTCCACCACGATGGACTCCACAGCGCCACAGTCCAGCGCACGCTGGCGCACGGATTCCATATCTTCACCTCCCTGGCCCAAATCCAGGGAGACGGCAATCACTTCACCACCCGTCATCTCAGCGAGGTACGGGATGGCTACGGAGGTGTCCAGTCCGCCGGAGTACGCGAGGACGACGCGGTTGGTCATAGAAGATCTCTCCTTGAAGAAAAACTAAAGAAAATTGGTTATACGAAACGTTAGGTTACCTGTGGTTAGCTCTCGGCTTTGCGCGGGGCACCACTGAAAAGCTGCTCTGCCAAATTCTGGCCTGAGAGGGGTTCACGGGCAAGTACGAAGATGGTGTCATCACCCGCAATGCTGCCTACTACTTGGTCAAGGCCCACTCGGTCGATATAGCTGGCCAGGTACTGTGCCGCCCCCGGGGGTGTGCGCAGCACGGCAATGGAGTGCGAGTAGTCCACCGAGACCACCAGCTCCTCAATCATCCGGTTGAGTTTTTCGCGCGGTCCGGTCTGCACGGCGTCGATTGCGCCGGTGTCGGATCCGACAATGTAGAAGGAGCGGCCGCCGTCGAGCGGGCGAACCTTACGTGCCCCTAACTCATCCAGGTCGCGTGAGAGGGTGGCCTGGGTGATGTCGATGCCTTCTGCAAGCAACAGCTGGGAGAGCTGCACCTGCGAGGTCACGCGGGTGTTTGCCAGAGTTTCCAGGATGCGGGCTTGACGTGCGGTACGCGATACGGGTTGTGTCATGACTGGTGCTCCAGAAGCCAAGTGAGGAGGGCCTTTTGTGCGTGGAGACGGTTCTCTGCCTCGTCGAATACGCGCGAGGCTGGACCGTCGATAACCTCGGCAGCCACTTCGCTGCCGCGGTATGCCGGCAGGCAGTGCAGGAAGATGGCGTCTTCGCCTGCGCGTGCCATCACTTCAGGTGTGACCTGGTACGGCATAAACGGGGTGCGGCGATCCTTGCCGTCTTCCTCCATGCCCATAGACACCCAGGTGTCGGTGATGACAACATCGGCGCCGGCAACCGCGTCCAGCGAGCTGGTCACGGTGACAGTTGCGCCGGTTTCTTCCGCACGGCGGCGTGCGCGGGTGACAAACTCCTCGCGCGGAAGGAAGTCTTCAGGCCCGATGATGGCAATGTCCACCCCGGCGTTGGCAAAGCCAATCATGTAGCTGTTTGCCATGTTGTTGTCGCCGTCGCCAAGATAGACAGCCTTCTTGCCGCGCAGGCCGGCTGGACCTTCCTGCGGGCAGAGGTTTTCCACCATGGTTTGCAGGTCTGCCAGAATCTGGCAGGGGTGCAGGTCATCCGAAAGCGCGTTCACTATGGGCACGGTGGCGGTTTCCGCCATGGCCAGCAGGTTGTCGTGAGCATAGGTACGCCACACGATTGCGGAGACGTAGCGGCTGAGCACCGCTGCGGTGTCCTGGTAGCTCTCCCCTTTACCCATCTGGGAGTTGCCGGTTTCGGTCACGATTGCGTGCCCGCCGAGCTGCGCAATGCCCGTGTCAAAGGAGAAACGGGTGCGTGTGCTGGTCTTATCAAACAGCACCGCTACGGACTGCGGCCCCTCCAGCGGTCGGTGCTTGTACGGCTCGCGTTTCATCTCCGCGGCCAGGGCAAGCACTTCAGCCTGCTCGGCGGGTGTCAGATCATCGTCTGCCAGAAAGTGTCGTGGCACCTTGCTACTCCTTTTCCATCGCTTCGCGCAGCGCGGCCGCAAAGCGCGTCGCTGCCTCGTCCAACTCTTCATCCGTGATCACAAGCGGTGGGGTGAACCGGATCACGTCGTCTGCCGGCGCATTGACAATGAGGCCATTTTTCAGCGCCAGAGCATACGTTTGCTTCGCGACGCCACGCTCAAGCACCGCACCCACCATCAGCCCACGCCCGCGCACGGCCTTCACACCGTCGATTCCGCGCAGACGCTCGGCAAAGGCATCGCCCTTGCGCGCAACCTCTGCAACAAACTCCTGGTCAATCACGTCAAGCACGGCGTTGGCCGCAGCACATGCCACTGGGTTGCCGCCAAACGTCGTGCCGTGGGATCCCGGGGTGAACATCTTCGCCACCTCGCCAGTAGCAATAACTGCGCCCAAAGGCAGGCCACCGCCAATCCCCTTGGCCATGGTCACCACATCCGGGCGAACACCTGCGGCAAGGTCGTGCTCGAAGGCGAAGAACGTGCCGGTACGTCCAACGCCGGCTTGTACTTCGTCGCAGACGAGGAGGATCCCGTGGGCGTCGCAAAGCTTCCGAAGCTCCTGCATAAACCCTGCTGGTGCCGGGATGACTCCGGTTTCGCCCTGGATGGGCTCCAGGAAGATCGCGGCGACATCGGTCGGGTTGATGGCTACGAGTTTTCGCACGTAATCAATGTCGCCGTAGGGGTAGAACTCCACCCCGGGCGCCACAGGTTCGAACGGCGCGCGCTTTGAGGGCTGGCCGGTCAGCGCCAGCGAACCCATCGTGCGACCGTGGAAACCGTGCTGCGCAGCTAGGATGCGGCGCTTGCCGGTCAAGCGAGCAAGCTTGAATGCGGCTTCGTTCGCTTCGGCGCCGGAGTTGCAAAAGAACACGCGCGCGCTGTCATCGCCGAAGCGGCGCACCAACTCCCCTGCTGCGTCCACCGCTGGTTGGGAGGCGAATAGGTTCGAGACATGCGCCAGAGTCTGGATCTGCGTAGACACTGCCTGAACGATCTTCCGGTGGCCGTAACCAAGTGCGTTTACGGCAATGCCAGCGAGCATGTCCAGGTACTCATTGCCCTGGTCATCAGTGACATACACCCCACGGCCAGAAACCAGCGCCACCGGCGGGGTGCCGTAGTTGTTCATCAGCCCGGCCTGCCACCCGCTGAGCATTGCGCTGGGGTTTTGCGCCTGTTCTGCTTGTGTCATCTACGCGTCATCCTTCCTAAACACAGTGCCCTCCGGGTACTGCGCCGCGTCGTAGGCATCCGGCAGCACCATCGTGCCAATGCCGCCCATGGTCAACAGCTCCAGCAACACCGAGTGGGCAATGCGGCCATCAATCACGTGCGCAGCCTTCACCCCACCGCGCACCGCGGTCAGGCAGGCCTCCATCTTCGGGATCATCCCCGAGTCCAGCGTGGGCATCATCTTGTCCAACTCCCCGACCGTGATCTTGCTCAGCAGCGAGTCCTTATCTGGCCAATCAGTGTAGAGGCCCTCAACGTTGGTCAGCACCACCAGGCGTTCAGCGCCGATTGCCGCCGCAAGCGCACCGGCTGCCTCATCGGCGTTGATGTTGTAGACGTCCCCGTCCACACCCGGCGCAATGCCGGAGACCACCGGGATACGGCCGGCCTCAATGATGTCCATCACGGCCTCCGGATTCACATCCGTAATCGTGCCCACAAGGCCGATATCGTGCTGCTCACCGTCAACGTCCACGTAGCGCTTCTCGGCGGTAAACAGCCCAGCGTCTTCGCCAGAGGTACCCACGGCGTACGGCCCGTGCGAGTTGATCTTGCCAAGAAGATCACGCCCCACCTGGCCGAAGAGCACCATGCGCACCACGTCCAGGATCTCCGGCGTGGTCACGCGGAAGCCGCCGACAAACTCGCCGCCTTCCAGGTTCAGGCGCTTCATCATCGCAGAGATCTGCGGCCCACCGCCGTGCACCACAACCGGCTTAGCGCCAACGGTGCGCAAAAACACCATGTCAGCGGCGAATGCGGCCTTCAGATCCTCATCAATCATGGCGTTGCCGCCGTATTTGACCACCACGATCTTGTCGCGGTAGTGCTGCAGCCACGGCAGTGCCTCGGCAAGCACGTGTGCGCGTGCCTCATTACTCAGGTGAGTGCCCAATGGTTCCAACACGTGGCCTCCTTAGCTGCTGTAAGCCGAGTTGATTTCAACGTATGAGTGCGAGAGGTCGGTTGTGCGTACCGTCGCAACGCCTGGGCCCCCTGTGCCCAGATCAACCTCAACCGCAATGTCCATGCCGCTAAGATCCACATCGCGAGCCCCCGGCGCACCCGTGGACGCCACGCACACGGGCTGGCCGTTGAACATCACGCTGATGTTGTCCGGATCCATCTCCGCATCCGCCATGCCCACAGCCGCAAGAGTGCGGCCCCAGTTCGGGTCAGAGCCGAACATCGCGCACTTAAACAGGTTGTCGCGCCCAATGGTGCGGGCGGCGTTCAGCGCCTGCTCATTGTTGGCAGTACCCCGCACGGTAATGCTGACGCGCTTGGTCACGCCCTCAGCATCGCCCTGCATCTGGTCAGCCAGGGACTGGCACACCTCCATGATCGCCGCATCCACCTCGTCCTGGCTCGGTGTGATGCCGCTTGCGCCGTTGGCCATCACGATCACGGTGTCATTGGTGGAGGTAGAGCCGTCAATGTCCAGGGTGTTAAAGGTGACCTCGGACGCCTTCTCCAGAGCTTGTTGCAGGGCCTCATTGCTTATCGACGCATCCGTGACCACCAACACCAGCATCGTCGCAAGCGAGGGCGCCATCATGCCCACGCCTTTACCCATGGAACCAACAGACCAGCCGTCACGCTGCACAAACGCCTGCTTGCTCACGGTGTCCGTGGTCATAATCGCCTCTGCGGCTGCCTGGCCGTTATCACCCAGGGCACCTACAAGCACGTCTACGCCTGCACGGACCTTGTCCATCGGCAGCAGCTCACCAATCAAACCCGTGGAGCAAACCGCAACGTCATCAGCTGCAACGCCGAGGTGCTCTGCCGCGCGTGCCTGTGCCTCGCGCGCATCCGCATCACCCTGGGCGCCGTTGCAAGCATTCGCGTTGCCAGAGTTAAACAGCACCGCCTTGAGCTGACCGTTGCTAGTAGCTTCGCGGCTTACCTTCACCGGCGAGGCCTTCACACGGTTGCGCGTATATACGGCAGCCGCGTTAAACTCCGGGCCCTCGTTGACCACGAGCGCCATATCCGAGTTACCGGAGGGCTTAATGCCAGCAGTTGTCGCTGCAGCGACAAAGCCCTTCGGCGTGGTGACGGTTCCTTGTGTCATGTCTTTTCGTTCCTTTAAATCTTCGTCGTAATTAGGGCGCTACACCCTGCTGCGGTAGCCCTGCGGTTTCATCCCAGCCCAGCGCGAGGTTCATGCACTGTACAGCGGCACCTGCGGTGCCCTTGGTCAGGTTGTCGATAGCGGAGGTAATCACCAGCACGTTCGCATCTTCATCCACCTCAACCTGCACGTGGCACATGTTGGAGCCAACCACATGCTGCGTCTGCGGCTGCGCGCCCTCGGGCAGAACCCAGACGAAGGGCTCGTCCGCGTAGAACGCTTCGAACGCCTCGTGCGCCTGCTTCTGGGTGGCGCCAGGTGTAAGAGGTGCGGTTACCGTGGTGAGGATGCCTCGCGGCAGCGGCGCGAGTACCGGCGTGAAGCTCACGTTAACGGATTGGCCTGCGGCTTCTTCAAAGTTCTGCGCCATCTCCGGGGTGTGGCGGTGCTTACCGGCGGTGTTATAGGCCTTCAGCGAACCCATCGTCTCCGCACCCAGCATGCCCACCGACGCCTTCTTACCCGCGCCCGAAACACCCGTAATGCTGACAACGCGCACGTCCGGCCCACACAGTCCAGCTTTCAGCGCGGGGTACGCGGCAAGTGTTGCACCAGTTGGGAAACAGCCCGGCACAGCGATGCGGGTGGCACCGCGGAGCTTCTCACGGTGGCCCGGCATTTCCGGGATGCCGTACGGCCAATGCCCTGCGTGCTCCGTGCCATAGAAGCGCTTCCATGCGTCCGCGTCCTTCAGGCGGAAATCCGCAGCACAGTCAATAACCACGGTGCTCTCTGGCAGGTTCGCACCAATCTGCGCGGAGTGTCCGTGCGGAAGGCCAAGGAACACAACGTCGTGACCAGCCAGAGTTTCCACGTCAGTGGGTTCAATCACGCGCTGCGCCAGCTCCGGCAGGTGCGGCATAAGCTCGCCGACAGTTGTCCCTGCGTTGGAGTTTCCGGTCAGCGCGCCAATTCGCAGCTCGCCCGAAAGATATGCGGGGTGACGCAAAAGCAGGCGGAGAATTTCTCCGCCTGCATACCCGGTTGCACCGGCAACGGCTACAGAGAGTGTCATGCACTGCAGTGTATCACTTTATGCAACAAATTATGCGCCGCAGCGTAATTTATTCGCATCCGTGTTGCGTCAAGCGCTACACTCCGCGCATCGTCGCCCCGAAGCGCTCCTCCGCGGCCTTCGCAGCCTTCAGGCGAGCCTCGGACGCCTCGTCCTCCGTCAACGTGCGATCGCCCGCGCGGAACACCAGGCCAAACGCCAAGGACTTCTTGTTCTCGCCGAGTTGGTCGGACACGTAGACGTCGAAAAGCGTGACGCGCTCCAACAGCTCACCTGCAGCCTCCTCGACCACCTGGCGCACCGCTTCTGCCGGCACATCAGCATCCACAACCAACGCAATGTCCTGGTTCACCGCCGGGAACGCAGAAAGCACCGGCGCCGGAAGTTCGTAGTCAAACGGCAAAGCGGAAAGGTCCAGCTCCATCGCCACGGTGCGCTCCGGCAGCTCCAGTGCCTCAAGCACCTGCGGGTGCAGCTCACCGGCATAGCCCACGACCTCGCCACCAGCCTTCAGCGCCGCACAGCGACCTGGGTGCCACGGCAAGTGCTGTGCCTGCTCCACCTCAAGCGCCACACCCGCAGCAGAAGCCACAACCTGCGCAGCCTGCAGTGCATCAGCCCAGGTAAAGGCCCTGCCCTGCCCCAACGGACCATCGAGCTCTTGTTTGCCCACGGCCACCGTGGCCACATGCAACCGCTGCTCCGGGAGCGAACCGATCAGCTCCGCAATCGTCGCCTCATCCGGACGCTGCTCAACGCTTGGCATCGGGGATGCATCTGCACGCTTCACCGCAGTCTGTACCACGGAGTACAGCGCGAGGTCATGGCGACCGCGGGCAACGTTGCGGCCAACTGCCTCAAGCATGGCCGGAAGCAGCGTGGTGGCCAACACGGCGTAGTCCGCATCTAGCGGGTTTTGCACCTTCACCACATTGCGTCGCGGGTCGTCCGCTTCCAGGCCCCACGTGTCTAACACGGTGTTGGACATAAACGGCGTAGGAATAATCTCCGCGTACCCTGAGTACGCCAACGCGTGCGTCACCGCACGACGACGGCGCTGCTGCGGGCTCAGGCCGCGGCCACCAACCGGAGTCGGCAGCACGGACGGGATCGCATCCAGGCCCTCCAAACGCACGATCTCCTCAACCAGCTCCACTGGCACGGTGAGATCGCCGCGCCACGTCGGTGGGGTGACCTGGAGGTGCTCCTCATCGCCTGCGATCTGGCAGCCGACTTCCTCCAGACGCTTCACTACGGTGTCGCGCGAGTAGTCCACACCAATCAACTCGGACGGGCGGCTCACGCGCATCTCGATCGCCTCACGTGCGGGAACCTCGCCGACTAGGGTGCGGCTTGCAGTTACTTGGCCGCCAGCGCACTGCACCAGCAGCGCACACGCAATGTCCAGGCTTGCTTCGACGATGGCGGGGTCGACGCCGCGCTCGAAACGTCGAGAAGCCTCGGAGCTCAACTTGTGGTGACGCGCAGTCTTCGCCACCGTCAGCTCATCCCAGGTGGCAGCCTCGAAGTAGACGTTGGTGGTGTCATCCGAAATCTCGGAGGTGGTGCCACCCATCACACCCGCCAGCGACTGAATGCCGTTATCATCGCTGATCACCACGTCCGTTGCGCGCAGTGTGCGCTTGGTGTGGTCCAGTGTCTCGAATTCCTGCCCCTCGGCCGCGGTGTGCACGCGCAGGCCGCCGGCGATCTTGTCGGCGTCAAACGCGTGCATCGGCTGGCCGGTCAGCAACATGACGTAGTTGGTCACGTCCGTCGCCGCGTTGACCGAGCGGATGCCGGAAAGCATCAGCTCACGCTGCATCCAGAACGGCGCCTGGGCCTTCGGGTCAATGCCCTCAACCTTGCGCAGGCCGAAACGCTTCGCCTTCGTATCGGGCTCCAGCGTGATCGGGATCAGCTCCCCTTCCGGCGCAGGTACTACAGAGACATCAATGCCAGCTACCGCAGGATCCTTGGCTACATCGCCGTACTTCAGATCAAAAGCCGAAGCGATCTCGCGCGTCAATCCGCGAGCAGATAGCGCGTAACCGCGATCCGGAGTGACATTGACATCAAAGACGGTGTCGGTGGAATTGAGGAAGGCGCGTGCGTCGTCGCCAAGCTGGAAGCCCTCAGGCAGACTATCCAGCGCAATGATGCCCTCGCTCTTTGCCGTGAGACCAAGCTCCGCGGCAGATGCCATCATGCCGTTGGAGATGTGGTCATAGGTCTTGCGTGCCGCGATCTCAAAACCACCCGGCAGCACCGCACCCGGCAGCGACACGATGACAACGTCGCCTTCTTTGAAGTTGCGGGCGCCACAGATAATGCCCTGCAGCTCACCAGTGCCATTGGCCTGGCCAACGTCCACCTGGCAGTAACGAATCGGCTTCTTGAAACCCGTCAGCTCTTCAATCTCAGCGACGCGCCCCAGAACCAGCGGGCCTGTAACCTCCGGCAGCGGCTCATAGCCCTCAGTTTCAAAACCGACGCACACGAAACCTGCGTCCAGCTCCTCATCAGTGGGGTTGAAACCCTCATTGCCCGCGTTTGCAAGCAGGCGGGTGATCCAATTTTTGGAAATCAGCATTTGTTGTCTCTCTCCTTGTGCCTGCTACGCCTGTTATGCCTGAACGCCGAACGGGATGGTGAAACGCACGTCACCCTCAACCATGTCGCGCATATCCGTCAGACCATTGCGGAACTGCAGCGTGCGCTCCAAACCCATGCCAAACGCAAAACCCGTGTACTCCTCCGGATCCACACCCACAGCACGCAAGACGTTCGGATTGACCATGCCGCAGCCACCCCACTCAATCCAGCCGGCGCCGCCCTTCTTGTTAGGGAACCACACGTCAACCTCAGCGGAAGGCTCCGTGAACGGGAAGTAATTGGTACGCATGCGCGTCTTGGTCTCCGGACCGAACAGTGTTTTCGCCAGGTGATCCAGCGTGCCCTTCAGGTGAGCCATGGTCAGGCCCTTATCCACCGCCAAGCCCTCAACCTGGTGGAACACCGGCGTGTGGGTGGCATCCAGCTCATCGGTACGGAACACGCGGCCCGGACACGCGATGTAGATCGGCACATCACGCTCAAGCATCGTGCGCACCTGCACCGGAGACGTGTGCGTACGCATGACCTGCTTGGAACCCTCCTCACCGATGTAGAAGGTGTCCTGCAGGGTACGCGCCGGGTGATCCGGGATGAAGTTCAACGCGTCGAAGTTGAAGTACTCCGCCTCCACCTCAGGGCCTTCCGCAACCTCCCAGCCCATGCCGATGAAGATGTCCGCGATCTGCTCACTGAGCGTAGTAATTGGGTGCATCGCGCCAGCCTGGGAACGCGCGGTAGGCAGCGTGACGTCCACAGTCTCTTCGCGCAGCTGCTGCTCGCGATACTCAGCCTCACGCAGCTGGTGGAGCTGGGAGTACACCTTCTCAGCGCGGCCGCGTGCCATGTTTACAAACCGGCCGGCGTCCTTACGCTGGTCCTTCGGAATAGAACCCAGCGACTTCCGCGCCTGCATAATTGTCGACTGCTCGCCCAAGTGCTCACGCTTGGCCTCTTCAAGCGCCGCCAGATCCGCGGCCTGTTCGAACGCCGCAATAGCCTCGTCCGCGGCCCGATTCAGGTTCTCCTCGGTCAGTTCAATTTCGGGATTGCCAATGCTCACTGCACACCCGCACCTTTCCACTTCGGCGGCATCACAAAACGTTCACAAGCATACCCGCGGGCATGCCGCTGTCTCTTAGGAGGATAAGTTGTGCCCCACCCCGTACGGTGCGGACTCTGGGCGCACGCCGAATCTCATGCTGCTTGTGTTCATGGGCGTGACAACAATCCCTTTTTAAACCGCCGTAGGACGGTTCAACATATACAGCACCATTTTTGCCGGGCTCAGTGCTTTAACTGCGTGCGGTAGGCGCGTGGTGAAATGTACCAAACCGCCAGGACGCAGTATCACCGTTTTACCGTCGGCCGCAATTTCCAGTTCACCCTCTAAGGCCTGCACAATCACTGGCATCGCAGCGGTGTGTTCTGAAAGTTCCTCCCCTTGATCAAACGAGAACAGCACCACGTTGACCCCCTCGGCACGCAGGATCGTGGTCGATGTGGTCGAGTTTGGGGAGTACTCAACATGCTCCGCCATATTTTCTATGTAACCAAGCATGGCTTCTGGCACGTGGTCGTGTCCGCTCATGAATCCAATTCCCTTCTTCTACACGCTGACATCGGGTTTTCGAGCGATGATAGCGATACCGGTGAGATTGTCTCGATATTCATTAAAGGTTCTACGCATCTCCAGTACACGGTGACGCAAATCCCTGTCCCTCGCTACGTTACGCAAAATCCGCAAAACTCCGCCAAAACCTTCATCTGCAAGATTGCGACGCAATGACAGTAGGGCCATCGGCTCAGTTCCAACCCATTCAAGGTCAAAACCCGCCTCCTCCAACAACCCACACCATTCTCGGCGCGTAAGTGGGCGAGCATTCACGCGGATCGTTTTCGCTAGGCGCTTGCGCAACTGATCAGCAAGTTCTGCATCAATTGTGTCGGGGGTAAGTCCCAGCTCATGGATCGCATACACACCACCCGGCTCCAACAAACGGAACGCTTCAGCAATAATTGCGCGCTTGCCTTTCTCACCTTGCATTGTCAGCATCGCCTCACCAACCACCACCTGGGCAGAATCGCTTTCAAGCCCGGTGGATTCGGCACTAGCGTTGACCACTGTGCCACGCGATCCCACCACGGACTGCACACGTGTCACTGCATCCACATCTTGGTCTACACCGACATAGGATGCGATGTCTCGTTCAAGCATGATGGCGGCAGTTCGCCCCAACCCAGGCGCGAATTCCACCACCCTTTTGTCCTGCAGTTCTGCTGCATCCAACAAACGATTCGTCAGCTTCAAACCACCAGGACGCAAAACGCGCTTCCCAGCTCGAGCGAGCACCCAATGGCCTGCAGCAACGTTGGTCGATCTGTCGCTCTGCGGTAGTGGCGGTTGACTTGTATTCGTTCCCATGAGGCAAACCCTACAGTAGTAGGTTAGGTTTGCCTACCCTTACGTCTATGCGATAGTAATCACTTCTCGCGCAACGCCTTTGCTGACTCCCACAGGCAAATGGACGCCGCCGTCGAAAGGTTCAAAGACTCAGCGGACCCCGCAATGGGAATGGTGACAGTGTCGTCAGCGGCAGCCAGGACGTCTTCCGGCAGTCCGTGGGCCTCGTTGCCAAACAGCCACGCGGTGGGCGTGTTCAAAGCTTCCCCGGGTTCGGCGAGGTTGAGGGCGCCGGTGGGGGTTGTCGCGAGCGTCGATAAGCCTGAAGCCCTGAGTTGCCCGAGGACACGGTGAATGTCACGGTCGCGGGCGACAGGGACATGGAAGAGCGAGCCAGCGGTGGAACGCACCACCTTCGGCGACTCCGGATCAACCGTGTCACCAGCAAAAATCACTGCATCCGCGCCGAGCGCATCCACCAGGCGGATGATCGTGCCCGCGTTGCCCGGGTCATTGGTTTCCACACACACCGCAACAAGGCGAGGCCTGCCCTTGAGAATCTGCGGAATGGTCCACAACACCGGCTTACACACCGCGAAGATGCCAGTGTTGGTCACCGCGTCGGCGAGGTGATCTGCGGCCTTGTCATTAATCGTGTGGGTGAACACATCCATGTAGCCGGCCGTCGTGACAATCTCGGCGAAACGTTCGGCGGCCGCCTGAGTGACAAACAGATCCGTCGCCGCACCCGTCGCCACCGCCGCCTCCACGGCATTCTCCCCCTCCACCAAAAACCTCTTCGCCTTCTTCCTGCCGGCAGCGCGCTTCAACTTCGCGGCGTTAACTACCCGCGGGGTGCGTTCAGTAAAAGGCTGATCAAAGTCAAGGGACATGGCTGTAAAGGATACTGCGTTGGTGCTGGCTTCGGTTCATCTGGGAACCGCGGGCAGGTCTGCGCAGTCTAAAGATGCATGAAGGTTTCTAATGGCATGACGCTAAACCCGCCGCCGAAGCTCTATCCCGCTTCCCAATCACTATCAGAAAGCGAGTACTTATATGCGAATGACCAGTATCTGATTCATACCAGCGACGCGGTACCTGCAGCGGTAGCGAGCCTGGCCCAACGGCATCATCCCAGGCAGGTGCACTACCAAGTGCCTGGCTTACACCGAGCGATCGCCCACCTACTTGCTAACCCATCGTTGAGTGCAACTGGGTTTGCAGCCTTGGCGCTTTACGGGATGAAATACCTCACGGATTATGCCGACACGTACCTGACTGGACCGGCGATATCGAAAAAGAAATCCGCCACGAGTCTGACGCCTGCGCTATTCCGTAGCGAACCAAAGGGAATCTGGCAACTCAGTTACCTTGGCTTGGTTTTGCAGGCAGCTCCACCCGCGGTGGCATTGTGTCAGGCGCTGACGCAGGTGCGTTCTGGGGAGGTTCGCTGGCCCATCGTCGAGGTGCCTGGATTGTCTGCAGAGTTCGTTCGTGCTGTCCAGCTTGTAGACGCCGCACGACACTTCATCAAGGTCGACCCCATCGATCTTCTGCGCGCAAGCCGCCAACGCATTAGCCTGCCGTGGCTCGTGGATGTCCTTACTGCCTCTTCCCCGCTCGCAGAATCTCCGAAGGAAACCGAAATGCGCCTTCTCGCGCTCGATGTTGCCAGCAGGTTTCATCTAGATCTTCGAGAGCAACTTTTGCTTACCGACGCCCACGGCAAGCCAATCACCCGCTTCGACCTAGCCCTGCCCCAACTCAAGATTGGCCTCATGTATGACGGCGCACATCACTGGGAACACGAGCGGCGTCACAAAGACACCGCGATCAACTTAGAGTCTGCAGCCTTGGGTTGGCAGGTGTTGAGGTTTTCGTCGGCAACTCTCTGGGTTCTCGTGGAAAAACTCACGCAGATAGTCGCTGCCAAGATGTAGGCAGTGACGGCGACTGAAAACAAATGCGAAATCTTTCAGCGTCCTGCGGTTTCTTAGTCACATCCGTAACAAATCAAAATGTTTGCAATGAGGCTGGTGTGACTGGCGTGAATGCGCCGGTCAGGGGGTTGCGCAAGGACACACGGGCTGGCTGCGAGCGGAGACTCCGCCGAAAGCCAACGGCGGCCACGAAAACACCCCTGGAAAACGCAAAAGACGCGCCGGCCGAAGAATGGCGCGCGGCGCGTCGTTAAGCGGAAGGCTCCTAGGCAGCCTCAACCGGAGCGTTGACGTCCTCCGGGAGAGCGTTCTTCGCAACCTCGCAAAGAGCGGAGAACGCTGCGAAGTCATTCACAGCCAGCTCGGCGAGGATCTTGCGGTCCACCTCAACCTCGGCCAACTTCAGGCCGTGGATGAGACGGTTGTAGGTAATGTCGTTCATACGAGCTGCAGCGTTGATGCGCTGGATCCACAGCTTGCGGAACTCGCTCTTGCGCTTGCGGCGATCGCGGTACGCGTAGGTCTGGGAGTGCAGCCACTGCTCCTTCGCCTTGCGGTACAGGCGGGAGCGCTGGCCACGGTAGCCCTTCGCGGACTTCAGAATCGCGCGGCGCTTCTTCTTAGCATTGACTGAACGCTTAACACGTGCCATGAGTCATACTTCCTTGTCTTAATTCGTGGGGTAGATGGAAACAGGCAGTGCTTAGGACATGCCGAGGAGGCGCTTCATGCGCTTAACGTCAGCCGGTGCAACGTCCGTGGTGCCGGACAGCTTGCGGCGACGCTTCGAGGACAGCTTCTCGTTGAGGTGGCGCTTACCAGCCTGCTCACGGCGCAGCTTGCCTTTGCCATTAACCTTGATGCGCTTTGCGGTGCCCTTGTGGGTCTTCTGCTTCATGGTAAAAGCCCTTCAGATTGTGATCGTGCTACTTCTTGCCCTTGCGAGCCGGCCCGAAGACCATGGTCATGTTGCGGCCGTCCTGCTTGGGGCGGGACTCCACCACGCCAAGTTCTCCGATGTCGTCGGCGAGACGCTCAAGGAGGCGGTACCCCAGCTCCGGACGCGACTGCTCGCGGCCACGGAACATGATGGTCACCTTGACCTTGTTGCCCTTCTCCAGGAAGCGTTCAACGTTGGCCTTTTTGGTCTGGTAGTCGTGCTCATCGATCTTGGGGCGGAACTTCTGTTCCTTGACCACGGTCTGCTGCTGGTTCTTGCGGGCCTCGCGAGCCTTCTGATCCTGCTCGTACTTGAATTTGCCGTAGTCCATGATCTTGCACACGGGCGGCTTGGCGTTCGGTGCAACCTCAACCAGGTCGAGGTCGGCTTCGTAGGCCAACTTGCGGGCGTCATCCGTGCGGACGATGCCTACCTGCTCGCCGGACGGGCCGACGAGACGAACCTCGGGGACCCGGATCCGTTCATTAATACGAGCTTCAGCGCTGATGAGAACACTCCTTATTAAAAGGTTTAACGTTGTCGCTACCACTGCTACAGGTGGTGTGTTCCCACAAAAAATCCCCGCTCGTGCTGGTGCACGGCGGGAGTTCTCCTCATCAGACACGTCACCCCAAGGTGTAGTGCCCTACCGAGACCCGTATCCTTCCGGCATGTAATGCTGGCGGCTTGGGGTGGGAGTAACTCCACTTGCAGCCCAGGCACCTGGAGGAGGCGCTTTGGGCGGTAGTGCCATAGACACTAACACTTCCCTGCCCCATCACCAAATCACCACACGCCGTCATTGTCACAATCGGATAAATTTGCGCGTCGGGGAAACCTTTTGGCCCCAAAACCAGTCTAAGAATATAGACAGCTATTTAGGAGGCCCCATCATGTCGCACCCCCGAGAGCAGATCATTGACGACGTTCGGCGTCAACTCAATGAGCTTCGCCAAAGCACCGCACATTCGCAGATGCTTATCGACGCCATCACGTCCAACCTCAACCAACTGACCTCATCCCCCGCTGCCGCGCCGCAACCGGCAGCGCAGCCAATGCCGCAACCGGTGCCGCAGATGACGCCAGCTCCGCCACAACCGGCACCGATAGTTCAACAACAGCCGCCGCAGAAGCCCTCCTTGCTGCAGCGTGTTTCGGCGTCCGTGCACGAACGGCCGCAGCTTTCTACGGAGCAGCGGATTATGCGCTGGGCGGCGATTATCGGGTCAGTTATCACCTTTGTTGGCGCATGCCTCGGCATTGCGCTGGCGATCCAGTCCGGACTTTTGGGCCCGGTCGGCCGTGCGGTGGGTGCTGCGCTTCTTGCCGTGATCCTACTTGGTATCGGCATCTGGCTCGATGTGCGCAAAGGCACCAATGCTGGCGTGATGGCGCTGTACGTGACGTCGTTTTTGATCCTTGCGCTGGATCTTTTCTATGTCGGCATGGTGCAGAACTGGGTGTTGCCTGATGCGGTCGTCCTCGCGTTCATCCTGTTGTGGACTGGGTATCTCGCCCTGGCTAAGTGGCGCAACAACCTGCGCCTGGTTGTTGCCATGTGCATCATCCTTGTTTTCTACTCAGGCACGCTGATTACGAAGTACGCCTTCGCCAATGCTCTTGTCCTCGTGCCACCGGTTTTGGTGGTCTTGATGACGTGGTGGATGTGCAGGCAGGCGTCGCCACGCATGCTCACTATCGTGCGCACGGTGGCTGGGCTGCTGCTTGCGTGGCAGACGTGGCTGGTCATGGTGCTTGGAGACTTCATCTCCGGCCCTTACACAGAGGCAGAGCTCATCAACGCTGCGGTTGTCATCCCGCTCGTCGGGGTCGTTCTGCTGGTCGTGGGCGAGCTGTTCCTTAGGCCGTATCCGGCAACTCCACGCATGACAGTTGCCGCGGGCGTTGTGGCACCCGCACTCGTGTTGTTGCTGTCGCACATGATGCTTGAAGACGTCGCCCGGTGGATCCTCGTAGCCGTCGCAATTGCCGTCACGTGTCTGGTCACGGTCGTCGGCCGCGGCAGACCAGGCACTCAACAGGCCAACCACGCAGCCAACCAACCAGCCAACTCTTGGCTGATTACCGGCTGGTTCATGGTGCTGCCCTTTACATTCCTGCCGCTGTTTCTCATCTACCACGACGCGTACAACCTCAGCCCCTGGACATCGTGGGTTCCTAGGCTCACCCTCCTTGTAATGGCCAGTGCCGTGGTGTTCCTCACCACGAGGCTGCCGGTGCGCACAGTCCCAGTGCTCGCCGCTTGGGCAATCATGGTGTTGGCTGGCGTGTGGGACGCGTTGTTTACAGCACTCAATCCACTGCTTCCACTGTTGGCGGCACCGCAGTATTTGGCGATGGGTGTCGCGCTGGCAGTCCTGCTCGTCGTTTGCATTGCACTACCGGGGCTCCGGCAGGGCCTTTCGGGCACAGCACGCAAAGCATTTGCAGCTTACGGCCTACTCCTGGAGATGGTGGCTGTAGTGACCATCACTCAGTCAATTGGAGAGCTCATCAGCCCGAGTACCTACAACTCGACAACGCACAACTACGAAGGCCACGAGGGCGCCTTCTACGTCGGCCACATGATCGTGTCCATCTCGTGGATGGCGCTCGCGGCGTGGCTTTTGGTCAAACGCGCCAGCAACCGCGCCCACAACATGGATGCTAAGAGCGAGCGCACCGCTGGCCTGATCATTGCGATTGTGGCTACGGCGAAACTGGTCCTCTTCGACATGGCGGCACTCGACGGCATTCCACGCGTGCTCACGTTTATCGTGTCTGGCCTCCTGCTTATCGCCGTCGCGGCGAAGGGCGCGCAGCGCAAGCAAGAGCCCGGGGAGCAAGAGCCCGGTGAGCAACAGCCGCAGCTACAACTACAGCCGCAGCTACACCAGAGGCCGGAGGAATTCGCCGGTAAATGACCCTTCCACCTGAGCCACGTCCTCCGGCGTGCCCTGGGCAACCACGGTGCCGCCGCCGGAGCCACCTTCAGGACCCATGTCCACAATCCAGTCTGCGGACTTGATTACGTCAAGGTTGTGCTCAATCACAAGCACCGTGTTGCCCTTATCCACAAGGCCGTTGAGCACCAGCATGAGTTTGCGGATGTCTTCGAAGTGGAGGCCAGTGGTCGGCTCGTCGAGGATGTAAATCGTACGGCCGTTGGAGCGCTTCTGCAGCTCGGCGGCCAGCTTCACGCGCTGGGCCTCGCCGCCGGAGAGCGTGGTGGCGCTTTGGCCGAGGCGGACGTAGCCCAAGCCGACGTCTACAAGCGTCTGCAAATAGCGGTGAATGGACGTGATCGGCTCGAAGAACTCGGTCGCCTCAGAGATCGGCATGTCCAGCACTTCTGCGATGTTCTTGCCCTTGTAGCGCACCTCAAGGGTTTCGCGGTTGTAGCGTGCGCCGCCGCAGACCTCGCAAGGCACGTAAACATCGGGCAGGAAGTTCATCTCGATTTTGATGGTGCCGTCACCACGACACGCCTCACAGCGCCCGCCCTTGACGTTGAAGGAGAAGCGCCCCGGCTTGTAGCCGCGCACCTTGGACTCCTGCGTTTCCGCAAACAGGGTACGGATCTTGTCAAACACGCCCGTGTAGGTTGCCGGGTTTGAGCGCGGCGTGCGCCCGATCGGGCTCTGGTCCACCTGCACTAGCTTGTCCAGGTGTTCAAGGCCTTCGACCTTCTTCACGCGCCCCGGCACCTGGCGTGCGCCGTTGAGCTGGTTCTGCAGCGTCTTCGCCAGAATCTGGTTGACCAGGGTTGACTTGCCGGAGCCGGACACGCCGGTCACCGCCACCAGCACACCTAGCGGAAGATCCACAGTCACGTTGTCCAGGTTGTTCTCGCGCGCACCGATGACCTTGAGCATTCTTTGCTTATCCACGGCGCGCCGCTGAGCAGGCACCTCAATTTTCTTGCGACCGCTCAGGTAGTCACCTGTAATCGAGTCCTTCGCCTTCTTAATGCCTTCCGGCGCGCCTTGGTAGACCACTTCGCCGCCGTACTCGCCGGCGCGCGGGCCGATGTCGATGAGCCAGTCGGCCTCGCGGATCGTGTCCTCATCGTGCTCGACCACAACAAGCGTGTTGCCTAAGTCGCGCAGCTTCTTCAGCGTCTTAATCAGGCGCTGGTTGTCGCGCTGGTGCAGGCCAATGGAGGGCTCATCCAGCACGTAGAGCACACCAGCCAGGCCGGAGCCGATCTGCGTGGCAAGGCGAATGCGCTGCGCCTCACCACCGGAAAGCGTTCCGGCGGAGCGGGACAGGGTGAGGTAGTTCAGGCCAACGTCGATAAGAAAGTGCAAACGCGCCTGAATCTCGCGCAGCACGGCACCTGCAATCATTTCCTCGCGGTAGCCCAGGACGAGGTTGTCCAGGTACTGCGAGGCGTCCTCAATCGAAAGCTCGGTCAAGCCCGCGATGGATTTCTCGCCATGCGTGGTGGAGGCAAGCCGCACCGCCAGGATCTCCGGCTTCAGACGGGTGCCTTCACAGGTTGGGCACGGCACCTCACGGGTGTAGGCCAGCAAGCGGTCCTTCTGCGTGTCTGTCTCGGCCTGCTCCATCTTGCGCTCGATGTAGCCCACCACACCCTCGTAGGCAGCGGTGTAGGAACGCTGGCGGCCGTAACGGTTCTTGTAGCGAACGTTCACCTTGGTTGGAGAGCCATGCACTAGGTGTTTCTGCTGCGTCTTGGTCAACGAGCTCAGCGGCGCGTGCGCATCAAAGCCCTCTTCCTTCGCCAATGCCTCAATCAGTTTGGTGAAGTACCCTTTGTTCGGGCTGGAGTTCCAGATCTGGAACGCATCCACCGCCGGCGCATCCGGGTCCGGAATCACCAGGTCAATGTCCACTTCCTTACGCACGCCAAGACCGTCGCACACCGGGCAGGCACCGAAAGGTGAGTTGAAGGAGAACGCGCGCGGCTCATATTCCTCCACGTGCAGCTTGTGGCCGTTCGGGCAGGCCATCTTCTCCGAGAAGATCTGCACGCGGTCCGGATCGTCCGCATCCAGGTCAACAAAGTCGAAGCCTACAAGCCCTTCTGCCAGCTTCAGCGCTGTTTCCACAGAATCAGTCAGGCGCTGCTTCTGGCTGGCTTTGACGGTGAGGCGGTCCACCACTACGTCAATAGTGTGCTTGATCTGCTTTTCCAGCTTCGGCGGGTCCGACAGCTGGTAGGTCTCACCGTCCACGTTCACGCGCGAGTAACCCTGCGCAGCTAGGTCCGCGAACAGGTCCTGGAACTCACCCTTGCGCTTGCGCACTACCGGGGCGAGCACCTGGAACTTGGTGCGCTCCTCCAGAGCAAGGATCTGGTCCACGATCTGCTGCGGCGTTTGCCGCTCAATCACCGCGTCACACACCGGGCAGTGCGGGGTGCCGGCGCGCGCGTAGAGCAGACGCAAATAGTCATAGATCTCGGTGATCGTGCCCACGGTGGAGCGCGGGTTGCGGTTGGTGGATTTCTGGTCAATAGACACAGCCGGGCTCAAACCGTCGATGTAATCCACATCAGGTTTGTCCATCTGGCCGAGGAACATGCGCGCGTATGAGGACAGTGACTCCACGTAGCGCCGCTGACCTTCCGCGAAGATCGTGTCAAACGCTAGCGAGGACTTTCCCGAGCCGGACAGTCCAGTAAAGACCGTCATCTTGTCTCGGGGCAGCTCAATGTCAATGCCCTTGAGGTTGTGTTGGCGCGCGCCGCGCACTGTCAGCTTTTCAGCCACGTGTGTCCTTTATCTTTCAGAGTCCGTACCCCCTGAACCTACCAACTTCTCCCGGCTAGAAACTATTCCGAGCAGCTACGCTGGCAGCTATGCAACTCCACCAGATTTCTGTTTCCAGCATGGATAACAACTGCTACCTCTTGGCTTCCGAGGGGCAGGGTTTGCTTATCGACGCTGCCGATAACCCCCAAGCCCTGCTCACCATGGCCCAAGACGCAGGTGTGCGTATTACGGATGTGTTGACTACGCACCGTCACCACGATCACGTCCGCGCTTTAGAGGCGGTGCTGGCGGAGACGGGGGCAACCCACTGGGCGTCGCACTTGGACGCCCCAGCACTGCCAGCGCCCGTGGATAAGGAGTTGGATGACGGCGACTACATCGAGTTCGCTGGCCACCGCATCCCGGTAGCCATTTTGCGCGGACACACCCCGGGTGGGGTTGCCATTGCAGTGGAGATTGACGGTGAGATGCACCTCTTTGTGGGTGACTCCGTCTTCCCAGGTGGCCTGGGCAAGACCGCCTCCGAGGGTGACTTTGTGCGACTGTTCAATGACGTCAAGGCCAAGATCTTTGACCGGTTTGAGGACGACGCGATTATCCACCCAGGCCACGGCACCTCCACCACCGTTGGCGCTGAGCGTGGCAGCTTGGATGAATGGTGGCAGCGCCGCTGGTAGCTGTCTACAGTGGGAGGCACACTTTCAACTTTGATCCAATTTTGAACGAAAAGGAATGATGAGAAGATGATCCGCAAGATCGCGCGCCCAATGCTCGCGTCGGTGTTCATCATTGATGGTGCTAAGACCGTCATGAACCCGTCCAGCAACAAGGAGAGCGCTGCAAGCGTGCTTGAGCAGGTGCGTGCCGCAGTGCCGCGCCAGTACCGCTCCTTCCTGCCGCAGGATCCGGAGACCGCAGCACAGATCGTTGGCGGCGTGAAGGCCGGCGCTGGTTCCCTGTTTGCCATTGGCAAGCTGCCGCGCACCGCCGCTGCACTGCTCACCGCAACGTCTGCGGCTTCCCTGGTGGGCCGCAACGCTTTTTGGAACACCGATGATGAGGATGAGAAGCTGCGTCGCCGCGCAGGTGCCCTGACTGATCTGGCACTGACCGGCGGCGTGCTGCTGGCATCGGTGGACACCGCTGGCAAGCCGGACATCAAGTGGCGTGCGCAGAACGCTGCTCGCGTGGCTAAGAAGAATGTCCAGCAGGCACTGCCCACCCAGTCTGAGACTGAGAAGGCGCTGCACAAGGCAAGCAACTGGTTTAGTGACGCTACCGAGCAGGTCGGCGATTACATTGAGGACAACAAGGGCGACTGGGCCAAGGCCGCAAACCGCGCCGGTAGTGCTGCTCAGGACCTCTTCGGCGATGCTCGCAAGCAGACCTCCCACTTCCTGTCCAACGCCAGTGACTGGTTGGAGGACGCAACCGATGAGCTGCAGGACAACTACAAGGACCTGAAGCCGAGCAAGCTGGATCAGTTCAAGGCAAAGCGCAAGGTGAACAACCTTGTGGATGACGCGAAGGGCTGGGCCGAGGACGCATTCGATGAGCTGACCCCGTCCAAGCTGGAGAAGTTCAAAGCAAAGCGCAAGGTCAACTCCGTGGTGAGCGACCTGCAGGCTTCCCTGGATGACTTGGGGCCGTCCACCCTGGATAAGTTCCGTGCTAAGCGCAAGGTAAAGAAGTCTGCTGCCAAGCTGCAGGACAAGGCGCAGGAGGCCGTAGATAGCCTGCAGGACGCATGGGACAACTTGGATGTTGCTCCGTCCTGGCGCCAGAAGCGCAAGTGGAAGAAGCGTGCCAACAAGGCTGAAAAGCAGGCGAAGAAGCTTGTGAAGAAGGCACAGAAGAAGCTGGGCTAGTTCCCCGCTTCCCTTGGCCTGACGCAACGAGCGGCCCCGCCCCGGAATATTCCGGGCTGCGGGGTCGTTTTGCTGTGTATGAGCCCAGAGAAGATTGTTGAGGAACAAGCCCACGCCGACGTCCTCTTTTCCCATCTGGGTGCGGAGGTGGATGCCGCGCGCGCAAAACTCGCTGCGGTGCAGGCGGACGTTGACCCGGACAACCCGGACTCGGATGCGCTGGTGCGACGGGAAACCGAGTACCACGCGCTAAATGCCAAGCTGGATCAGCTTGGCGTAGCAGAGGTTGGCTTGGTGTTTGGCCGCGTGGATGTTGCCGATGAGGACCCGGATAATCCGGTACCGGGTGTGGCAGGCGTTGATCGCAGGTACGTCGGCCGTTTGGGCCTGGTGGATCGTGAGGATAACTACCGCACGCTGCTGCTAGATTGGCGCGCACCACAGGCCAGGCCGTTCTATCTGGCAACCACTGCGCACCCGGAGGGTGTGCGTATGCGTCGCAATATCCGCATGCGCGGGCGCACGGTCACGGCTGTGGATGATGAGGTGCTTTCTGGCGACGACGTTGCGCTTGAGACTCAGGCGGCCAACGTCGGGTCTGAAGCTGCGTTGCGCCGAGCGATGGACGCCGCACGTACCGGACACATGCAATCCATCGTGGAGACCATCCAGCGCGAGCAAGACGACATTATCCGTGACCCAACGCGCGGTGTGATGGTTGTCCAGGGTGGCCCCGGCACCGGCAAGACTGCCGTTGCGCTGCACCGCGTGGCCTACCTGCTCTACACCTGGCGCGAGCAACTCAGCCGCACGGGCGTGCTCATTATTGGTCCGAACGATACGTTTTTGGACTACATCTCTCGCGTGCTTCCGGAGCTGGGTGAGACCGGCGTGGTCTTAAGCACCCTGGAAAACTTGGTCCCGGGGTTCGCGCCGGGTACCCACGAGGAGCCGTTTAGTGCCCGCGAGGTGAAGGGCTCCGAGGAGATGGTGACCATCCTGCGCCGTGCGGTGCAGGCCTATCAGGTCGTGCCTGATGAGCCGGTTGAGCTGAATATCGACGGTGTGCGTATCCACGCCACCCCGGCCATGATCAAGGCATCGCGAACCCGTGCGCGGCGCAGCCGCAAGCCCCACAACGCGGCCCGCGCCGTCTACCAGGAGGACTTAACGCAGCGGTTGGCGCAGGCGTTGGCCACACGCATCGGTGAGGACCCGCTGGGTGGTGCGAACCTGCTTTCCGCTGCCGATGTGGACCAGCTGCACGATGATCTTGCAGAGCACCCGCAGGTGCTTGGTTTGATCCAGGACACCTTCCCTATTCTGAGTCCCACTCAGGTGCTCGGCGAGCTGCTTTCTAGCCACGAGCGTATTGCTGAGGTGGCGTTTGATTATGACGACTACACGCGCGAAGCCTTCTACCGCCCAGCCGGCAGCCCGTTCACGCCGTCCGATACGGCCTTGATAGATGAGCTGTCTGTAATCGTTGGCACGGTGGACCCGGAGGAAGAGCGCCGCGCGGAGGAAGAGGCCTGGCGCAGGCAGGTGGCTGAGGCGGAGGAGGCCTTGGATGTACTTGCCTCCTCTGAAGCCACGGATAATGATGACGACCAGTTTGAGGCCGAGATCCTCTCTGCCACCGACGTCATTGACGCCGAAACGCTGGCCAGCCGCCAGCGCGCCACGGATACGCGTTCTACCGCGGAGCGCGCCGCCGCGGACCAGGCCTGGGCGTACGGGCACGTAATTGTGGACGAAGCCCAGGAGCTCTCCCCCATGGAATGGCGGATGGTGTTTCGCCGCTGCCCGAGCCGTTGGATGACGTTGGTTGGTGACACGGCGCAGACATCTGCGCCGGCAGGTGTTGACGATTGGGCCAGCGCCCTGGAGCCGTTCGTGAACACCCGTTTCAGGCTGCATGAGCTGACGGTGAACTACCGCACCCCTGCGGAGATCATCGCGTACGCCGACACAGTGCTTGAGCACGGCGGCGGCACCCCGCGTGAGCAAACCAGTATCCGCCAGGGAGAGCCGGTGCGCTTCATGCCCACCGGCACGAACCCGGATTCAGTTGCCGCGGGTTTTGCCGATGATGAGGGCCGCTCCGTGGCCGTGATCGACAGCAGCAACGTGGCCTTCATGAAGGGCCTGGAGTTTGACCACGTGATTGTGGTGGAGCCACAGAAAATAGTTGAGGCCTCGCCACAGGGGTGGCAAGACCTCTACGTTGCAGTGACCAGGGCGACACAGACCCTGACGGTTATCGGGGAGCTCTAGCTCCCCAGCGGGAAAAAGAACTACTCGGTGACGGTGTGGACGATCATCACGTCACAGTCAGACTGACGTGCAACGTCCGCCGGAACCGAGCCCAGCAGTCGGCCGGTCAGGGAGTTGATGCCGCGGTTACCCACAACCAGCAGTTCTGCCTTGTTGTCGTTCACAATCGCCATCAGCGCCTCAACCGGGGTGCCCGGGCGCGTTGCGGTCTGCACGTCCTTGGCACCAACCGAGCGTGCGTGTTCAGCTGCGGCTTCCAGGTTCTTCAACGCCTGATCGTCACCAAGAATGGTCACAGAATCCTGGCGCAGTGCCTTCGAGGCGTCAGCCTCGGACTGGTAGTACGCGGTACCAATAACCAGCGTTGCGTCAAACGCCACCGCCATCTTGGCTGCACGCTCAACAGCAAGGAGGGAAGACTTCGAGCCGTCCGAACCGACGACAATGGTGTTGTAGTAGTTGGCCATGCGCATAAGTGTAACGCGTTTGTCCCTAGCTGCGTAGCTCAGCCTGAGTATCCACCAGCATCACGTCCACAGGAGCTTTCTTTGCGACGCTACCTGGCACATTGCCAAACACCCTGCCCGCGAGCGAACGCATCCCCTTGTTTCCAACAACCAAAAGATCGACATCGTATTCGCTAACGGATTCAATCAGCACCGCCGCCGGCTGGCCGCCACGCGAGACCGTGCGGGTGTCCTTGGCCTGCTCCGCTTCTGCAATCTCGCGTGCGCGTTGCAGAATCTCCTGGGCGCCGGTCTCTGTCACGACGTCCGCGCCCGTCAACTCGCGGTTTGTGGAGTCAAGCACCGAGCCGGACGCCGAGTAGTGCGCGCAGATAATGGTCAGGCTCGCGTCATACACCCGCGCGAGGCTTGCCGCGGCACGCACTGCCGCCATGGACGTAGCGGAGCCATCGGTGCCAACGGCAATTGAAGAGTACGAAAACATTGTGGGCCTTCCTAAACCTTTGAAACGTGCAACGTTAATTTCCTGACTCTTTCATACCACGCAGCTCCTTGCGCAGATCCGCGATCTCATCACGCAAGCGTCCGGCAAGTTCGAACTTCAGCTCGCGGGCGGCTTCACCCATTTGGTTCGTCAGATCGTCGATAAGCTGCTGAAGCTCATCGGAAGCCATGGTGGACACATCGGGTCGCTCCACAATGGCTGCTTCCCCACCGCGGGTGTCTGCATCGGTGTTCTCGTAGACCTGGTCCAGAATGTCGGCGATGGCCTTACGCAGCGGCTGCGGGTCGATGCCGTGCTCCTTGTTGTAGGCGATCTGCTTTTCGCGGCGACGCTCCGTCTCTTCAATCGCCGCCTGCATGGAGTCGGTAATGTTGTCGGCATACATGATGACCTCGCCAGAGACGTTACGTGCGGCGCGGCCGATGGTCTGGATCAGGGACTTGGTGGAGCGCAGGAAGCCCTCCTTGTCCGCGTCCAGGATTGCCACGAGCGAGACCTCCGGCAGGTCGAGGCCCTCGCGCAGGAGGTTGATACCCACCAGCACGTCGAACTCACCAAGGCGCAGCTGGCGCAGCAGCTCCACGCGCTGCAGGGTGTCAATGTCCGAGTGCAGGTAGCGCACCTTAATGCCGTTATCTAAGAAGTAATCCGTCAGATCCTCGGCCATGCGCTTGGTCAGCGTGGTCACCAACACGCGCTCGTTCTTCTCCACGCGCAGGCGGATCTCATGGATCAGGTCATCGATCTGGCCCTTGGTTGGGCGCACGCTCACCTTCGGATCCACCAGGCCAGTTGGGCGAATGACTTGCTCCACAAACTCGCCACCGGAGGCTTCAAGCTCGTAGTCCCCCGGCGTTGCGGACATGTAGACAGTCTGGCCCACGCGGGCCTCAAACTCATCAAACGTCAGGGGGCGGTTGTCTACTGCCGACGGCAAACGGAAACCGAACTCCACCAGGTTGCGCTTGCGTGACATGTCGCCCTCAAACATGCCGCCGATCTGGGGCACGGTCACGTGAGACTCATCGATGATGGTCAGGAAGTCTTCCGGGAAATAGTCAATCAGCGTCGCCGGCGCAGAGCCCGCGGGCCGACCGTCCATGTGGCGCGAATAGTTCTCAATGCCGGAGCAGAAGCCCACCTGCTGGATCATCTCCAGGTCATACTCGGTGCGCATGCGAAGGCGTTGGGCTTCGAGCAGTTTGCCCTTGCTCTCCAGCTCTTCAAGCCGGTCCGCTAGCTCCTCCTTGATCGCCTCGATAGCTTTCTCCATGCGCTCATCCGTAGCCACGTAGTGCGTGGCCGGGAAGATACGCACCTCTTCTTCCTGGCTGATCACATCACCCGTGAGCGGGTGGATGTAGTAGAGCGTGTCAATCTCATCGCCGAAGAACTCCACACGCACCGCCACCTCTTCGTAGGCGGGAATGATGTCCACGGTGTCGCCCTTGACACGGAAGGTGCCGCGTTTGAAGTCCACGTCATTGCGCTCATACTGCACGTCTACAAGCAAGCGCAGGAAGCGGTCGCGCTCCACCTCCTCGCCTACCTGCAGCACAATCGAACGATCCAGGTAGGACTGCGGCGTACCCAGACCGTAGATGCAGGAGACGGAGGCAACCACCACAACGTCACGGCGGCTCAACAGCGCCGAGGTGGCCGAGTGGCGCAGACGCTCCACGTCATCATTAATCGAAGAGTCTTTCTCAATGTAGGTATCCGTCTGCGCTATGTAGGCCTCTGGCTGGTAGTAGTCGTAGTACGAGACGAAATACTCCACGGCGTTATTGGGTAGTAGCTGGCGAAGCTCATTGGCCAACTGTGCGGCCAGCGTCTTGTTCGGGGCCATCACCAACGTTGGGCGCTGTTGCTTCTCAATCAGCCACGCAGCGGTAGCGGACTTACCGGTACCCGTGGCACCCATGAGCACCACGTCTTCCTCGCCACGCCGCAGGCGCTCGTCCAACTCCTTGATCGCCGAAGGCTGATCGCCCGAGGGCTCATACTCAGAGATAACCTCGAACGGTTTTTCACGACGCTCAATTTCACCCACCGGGCGAAACTCAGACTGCGCAAGGACAGGATGTTCAGCAGCAAAAGCCATGCAGGCCAGTCTACGGCCCTACGACGCAAACTTGCGCGCAGCAGCCAACCACTCGTCGAGCTCGCCGGTTTCCTGCCACAGGGCATAGAGTTCAGAGCTGCCAGGTTTGAGCACTTCAGCTGCGTTACGACGGATCCATCTCCGGTCATCCGCACTAAACGGGAAACGCGCGACCGCCTCAGCATGCTCTTCCGGCACGTGCCCGTTGAGCACAGCGGCAAGCGCAATGATCAGCTCGGCTTCCTCGGCGTTGAGCGGGCTGTTGGAGCAGTTGAAGCGGAACTGGTCCATGCGAAACGTGCCGTTGGCAAGTGCTGCCACGACGTCTGCGGCCGAGTCATTATCAAACGGCCCTGTATCCCAGGTACCCATGCCGTGTCACACTAAAGGGCTAAGGTTAACAACCCCTATACCTTTGGTGAACGTCATCGGGCTAACACGAGAACTCTTAGGTCACGCTCTTAGGTCACGCGCCTGGTCGGTTAGGAACTGTCAGCTACGAACGAATTCGTGCAAGTACCTTTTCCACCTGCGGCGCGAGTGCTTCGACCGGGCCGTTGTTGTCAATGACAACGTCGGCGGCGGCAAGACGTGTGGCGTCGTCAATCTGGCGGGCGATGCGCGCCCGGGCATCGGCCTCATCGAGCCCGCGCGAGGACACGAGGCGGCGCACCCGCTCATCTACGTCCACGTTGACCACCACGGTGAGGTCCATATCGTTGTGCAGGCCAAGGTCTACGAGTAATGGCATGTCATAGACCGCAGCCTGCGCGCCCGCGGCCTCGTGTTCGGTGAATTGGCGCTCGGCTTCTGCCCGGATCGCCGGGTGGGTAATCGCGTTCAAACGCTGCGTGGCTTCCTCGGTGGCAAACGCCCGACGGGCCAGCTCCGCGCGGTTGAGTGTGCCGTCTGGGCCAATGAGATCGTCGCCGAACTCTTGCGCTACCTCGGCGAGTACGGGGGAACCTGGTTCCATGATGGTGCGGGCGATAGCGTCAGCGTCGACAAGCGGAAGCCCTGCATCCTGCAGCAAGCCGGCAACCGTGGATTTGCCGCTGCCGATACCGCCGGTGAGTCCAATGCGTTTCATAGTTTCCGAACATAACAAAACGGCCCGCACCCCGGTTGGGGCAGGCGGGCCGTCGTTGTTCTAGCTCTTAGTTGCCAGCAAGCTTCTCGCGCAGAGCAGCGAGCTGCTCGTCGGAAGCCAGGGAACCACCCTCGGACTCGGATGCTGCCGGAGCGTCAGCACCAGACTCGGAGGAGTAGTTGGACTCAGAGGAGTAGTCGGAGCCACCCTGCTCTGCTGCCTCTGCAGCTGCAGCGCGGTGACGCTCGATCTGAGCGGTGTGAGCCTGGAAGCGACGCTCTGCCTCTGCGTAGCGTGCCTCCCACTCCTGGCGAGCTTCCTCGAAGCCTTCCATCCACTCGTTGGTCTCCGGGTCGAAGCCCTCCGGGAAGATGTAGTTGCCCTGCTCGTCGTAGGAGTCGGCCATGCCGTAGCGGGACGGATCGAACTCTTCTGCGTAGTCCTCATCAGCCTGCTTAAGCGACAGGGAGATACGACGACGCTCGAGGTCGATGTCGATGACCTTGACCATAACTTCCTGGCCAACGGTAACAACCTGGTCCGGGACCTCCACGTGGCGCTGAGCCAGCTCGGAGATGTGTACCAGGCCCTCGATGCCCTCCTCGACGCGAACGAAGGCGCCGAACGGAACGAGCTTGGTAACCTTGCCCGGAACGATCTGGCCCACAGCGTGGGTGCGGGCGAAGACGCGCCACGGATCTTCCTGGGTTGCCTTCAGGGACAGGGACACGCGCTCGCGGTCCAGGTCAACGTCGAGCACCTCAACGGTGACCTCGTCGCCCACGGTGACAACCTCAGACGGGTGGTCGATGTGCTTCCAGGACAGCTCGGAAACGTGAACCAGGCCGTCAACACCGCCAAGGTCGACGAATGCGCCGAAGTTGACGATGGAGGAAACGACACCCTTGCGCACCTGGCCCTTCTGCAGCTGGTGCAGGAAGTCGGAGCGGACCGCAGACTGGGTCTCCTCCAGGTAAGCGCGGCGGGACAGCACCACGTTGTTGCGGTGCTTGTCCAGCTCGATGATCTTTGCCTCGAGCTCCTGGCCGATGTACGGATCCAGGTCGCGCACGCGGCGCATCTCCACCAGCGATGCCGGCAGGAAGCCGCGCAGGCCGATGTCCAGGATGAGGCCGCCCTTGACAACCTCGATGACCGTACCGGTAACCGGCTGGTCGTTGGCCTGCAGCTCCTCGATGGTGCCCCAAGCACGCTCGTACTGAGCGCGCTTCTTGGACAGCATCAGGCGGCCTTCCTTGTCCTCCTTGGTCAGGACAAGTGCGTCGATCTCATCGCCGACCTCGACCACGTCTTCCGGGTCAACGTCGTGCTTGATGGACAGCTCGCGGGTGAGGATGATGCCCTCAGTCTTGTAGCCGATGTCGAGGAGGACCTCATCGTGGTCAACCTTAACAACGGTGCCGGTGACGATATCGCCATCGTTGAAGTACTTGATGGTCTCGTCCACTGCGGCGAGAAATTCCTCAGGGCCACCGATGTCATTGATGGCTACCTGGGGTGCGTTGGAAGTGCGCATATGTGTATGTGCTCCGAAAAATAGGAGGTCGAAATGTACATGGGCATGTCTTTCAAAAACCGGAAGCACGTGCTTAAGTTGGGTTTTGATCTCACGGCGTTGACGGGCAGGCCCTCCTATTTACGGCACCACTCGCCCCGACGCTGCGACACGCTCGCCCAACAATACTGCCTTTACCCAGCTAAAGCAAATGATTATGACCACTCCATCGCAAGCAAACAGACACCATTGGGACAGTGACGCCCAGCGCTATCACGACGCCCACCCCGAGTACCTCAACGGCTTCTATTGGTGCCCAGAAATGCTCTCGGAGCAAGAGGGCCGTTTGCTTGGCGACGTCTCCGGCGCCACCATCCTAGAAATCGGTTGCGGCAGTGCCCCGTGCGCCAATTGGTTGGCGCAGAATGCGGGCGCCCGCCTGGTGACAGGCTTTGACATTTCGTCAGGCATGCTTTCCCGAGCGAGCGGCCCCGCGCCACTTACACAGGCCGATGTTCTGGCACTTCCCTACCGCGATCACAGCTTTGACGTTGCCTTCTCCGCATTTGGTGCGCTGCCGTTTGTCGCCGACATCAATACAGCCTTCGAGGAGATCGCGCGCGTACTCGCCCCGGGTGGACGCTTCGTGTTTTCCGTCAACCATCCGATGCGCTGGGTCTTCCCAGACGACCCGGACGAGCTAACTGCGGAGATTAGCTACTTTGAACGCGAATACCTTGAACACAACGACCAGGGGGAACTGACATACGCGGAATACCACCGCACCTTCGGCGACTGGGTTCGCGCTCTTGGGCAAGCTGGCTTTTGGCTCGCGGACGTCGTCGAGCCCGAATGGCCTGCCAACCTGAACATCACCTGGGGCCAATGGTCCCCCAAGCGCGGCGCAATCTTCCCAGGCACCGCCATTTTCGTAGCATTTTTGGCTAGCTAACTACCCCCATTTTTACACCCCCATGAATTTAATCCCCGCTCACCCCTTAGCCTCTGTTAAGTTAATTCACGGCTATCCCTCCACTTAGGGAAAGCACCCTCTAGGGGGAAGAGGAATAACTTAATACCAACTCAACAGAAAACGGGCGGGGTCGCGGCAGACGGGGATGCCGTTTCCGGAGCGGGTGGCTGGTCACCAACGAAACTAATTCCAGCCACCCGCTCCCTTTGCAAAGGCAAGCTTTGCAAAGAAGGAGAAGGAACAGCGATAGGCGGGCTAGTGCGCTGCTTCGTCCCAGTTTTTGCCCGTACCAGCGGAAACCTCAAGCGGCACCAGCAGTTCGATTGCGTCGTCCATCTCACGCTCCACAATCTCGCGTACCTCGTCCAACTCCCCGGGCGCTACCTCCACAACCAGTTCATCGTGGACCTGAAGCAGGACGCGGGAGCGCTTGGTGGCAAGCGCAGCGTCCACACGCAGCATGGCCACCTTAATAATGTCGGCGGCCGTGCCCTGGATCGGCGCGTTCAACGCAGCACGCTCAGCGTTTTCTCGGGCGACGCGGTTATCGGAGTTCAGCTCTGGCAGGTAACGGCGGCGACCGAAGATGGTAGACGTGTAGCCGTCACGCCGCGCCTGCTCCACCACCTCATCCAAGTAGCGCTTGACGCCGCCGAAGCGCACGAAGTAGCTCTCCATAATCTGCTTCGCCTCACCCGCAGGAATCCCCAGCTGGTTGGACAGGCCATAGGCGGACAACCCGTAGACCAGGCCGTAGCTCATCGCCTTGACACGACGGCGCAGTTCAGGTGTGACCTGATCAATAGGCACCTCAAACACGCGTGAGCCCACAAAGTTGTGCAGGTCTTCGCCTGCCTTGTACGCCTCAATCAGGCCAGCGTCCTGACTTAAGTGCGCCATCACACGCATCTCGATCTGGCTGTAGTCCGCGGTCAGCAGGCACTCATAGCCCTCACCCACCACAAAGGCTGAACGGATGACTCGGCCCGCATCCGTACGCACCGGAATGTTCTGCAAGTTCGGCTCCGCGGAGCTCAAACGACCAGTTGACGTCACCGTCTGGTTAAACGTGGTGTGGATACGCCCATCCGGCTGCACCGTTTTAATCAGACCCTCAATAGTGGTCTTCATCTTCTGGTACTCGCGGTGTGCCAGCAGGTGGTCCAGGAACGGGTGCGGGTTCTTCTCCGCCAGTGCCTCAATCTCACCAGCTGCCGTGGAGTAGCCGGTCTTGGTCTTCTTCGTCTTCGGCAGCTGTAGCTTTTCAAACAGCACCACGGACAGCTGCTTGGGGCTGGAAAGGTTCAGCGTCGGCTCGTCTACAAGCTGCCGCGCCTCCTCCTCCACCTGGGCCACCTTGTGGGTGTAGTCCTTGCGTAGCCCCTCAAGCACGTCCAAGTCAACGGCGATGCCAGCGTGCTCCATCTCCGCCAGCACAGTAACCAGCGGCAGCTCAAGGTCGGTGTACAGCTCATAGGAGTCAATCTCTGTCAGCTGCACCGACAGGGCCGCCGCAAGCTCCATGATTGCTGCCGCAGCATCGGTCAGCGAGGTATCTCCCAGCAGGCTCAACTGGTCCCCACCAAGCGTGAGCTGCTTCTTCAAGTGGCGCTGGTAGACGTCCTCCAGCGCATAGGTACGCTGACCGGGACGCAGCAGGTAGGCGGCAATGGCCGTGTCATGCGCAATGCCACGCAGCGTCATGCCGCGGCCCTTGAGCATGTGGAAGGCGGCCTTCGCCTCGTGCAGGTACTTCGGCGAATCGGACTCAATCCACGCCTTCAGCGCCGCGTCCTCAGCCGGGGTCAGCTCGCTGGTTTCGCGGGTTACGGCGTGGCGCTGCTTATCCACAATCGCCAACCCACCACAGTCACCACCTGCAGGTGTCGCAGTACCAGTCAGGTACAGCGCCAGGCCCTCACCCTCGCGCGCTTGCAGCCACGCATCCAGGGCATCCTTATCGACGACCACGTCATCCAACTCCACCACCCGATCAGCAGCATCTGCCGAAGCGTCGCCGGTGGTTGCTACGACGGCGAGCACGCGCTCGCGCAGGTTCGCGCCAAATTCGAGATCGTCGAATTTTTGGGCGACATCGCCAACGTCGACAGGCTGAAGCTCCAGATTCTCCGGGCCTACGGGAAGCTCCACGTCGGTGACCATCTGAGTCAGCTCGCGGTTAAGGCGCACCTGGTCAATGCGCTCGCGGAAGTTTTGACCGACAACGCCGCCGATCTCCTCGGCATTGGCAATCAAGCCATCAAGGGTTTCGTACTGCGTGATCCACTTCAGCGCGGTCTTCTCCCCTACCTTCGGAATGCCCGGCAGGTTATCGCTCGGGTCTCCACGCAAGGCCGCGTAATCCGGGTACTGCGCAGGCGTCAGCCCATACTTGTTCACCACCTCATCAGGGGTAAAGCGCGTCAGGGTGGACACGCCGCGGGTGGGATACAGAAGCGTCGTCGAATCGTCCACAAGCTGGATGTAATCACGGTCACCACTGACCAAGACGATCTCAAAATCCCCCTCGGCGCGGGCCTCAGTCACCAGCGTGGCCACAATGTCGTCGGCCTCGAAGTTCTCCTTGCTCAAGGTGACAATGCCAAGTGTTTCCAGCACGTCCTCAATAATCGGCACCTGGCCCTTGAACTCCGGCGGCGCGGATTCACGCTGTGCCTTGTACTCCGGGAAACGCTCCGTGCGGAACGTCTTGCGGCCCACGTCAAACGCCACCGCCATGTGGCTGGGTTTTTCCTCGGCCACGATGTTGGCGAGCATGGATAGGAACCCGTAGACCGCGTTGGTGTGTTGGCCGCCAGTCGTGGAGAAATTCTCCACGGGCAGCGCGTAGAAGGCACGGAAGGCCATCGAGTGGCCGTCGATAAGCAAAAGGCGTCTCACGGCCTCCAAGCTACCCGGCGTAGACCACCACTAGCCAGATAGCCACCAAATGCAGGATGGCCGCCACGATCGTCGCAGTATGGAAGTGCTCGTGGTAGCCGTAGATTCGCGCTGAACGTCCCGGCCACTTGAAGCCGTACACCACCGCGCCGAGGGTGTAGATAATGCCGCCGATCAGCAGCAGGATGAACACCGCTTGAATGATGCCGCCCATTGCCCACAGCGCGGGCGCCAACGGCACGATAATCCAGCCCAACGCAACGTAAACCACCACGTCCAGCCAGCGTGGGTGGTCAATCCACACCAGGTTGAGGATTGCGCTGGCGATCGCGCCCACCCATGCCACGGCCAGCATGATGCCGGCCGTACGCGGCGGAAACAGGATCAGGCACAAAGGCGTATAGGTAGCGGCGATGAAGACGGCAATCGTGGCGTGATCAGCACGGCGCCACCACTGGACCGCGCTTGCAGAGCGCCACGGCCAGCGGTGATACATCGCGGAAACGCCGAACAGCGTAATCAGGCCCGCACCGTAGACCGTCACCCCGAGTGCGGGCAGCCACGGCAAGGTCATCCACGCAAACGTGATCAGCACCGCTGCAGCAATGGCAAAGCCGAAGGCCGCGCCGACGTGGAACCAGCCGCGCGTGGCCGGGCGCTCGCCGCGGTCCGCGACGATCCAGGTACGCCGGATCTGACCGTCTTGCAGCTCAACGGTCTCTACTGTGCCTTCAGTGATTACTGCCATGCGTTCCGCCTCTCGTGTGGGCCCGAGGTTTGTTGCAGTGTTTGTTGCAGTGTAGACGAGATCTTAGCGGCTAAACGGCCCTTGTGAAGGGCGCTGGGAAGGACGCTGCTGGTACGGCTGCTGCGGTGAGCCCCACGGCTGTGGTTGCTGCGGTTGCAGCGAACCCCAGGTTTGCTGTGGCTGCGGTGATCCCCAGGTTTGCTGCTGCTGGGCTGGTTTCTTAGGTTGAGCCGGCGACTGCGGCGAACGCGTTGCCAAACGCAATCCGCGCGCGGAGGCGATAATGCCAACCAGAGCGCAGATGATCCACACCGCAACGCCCCCTGGGTTGTTCTGCCACAGTGCGTTTTCCGTCTGAATGTCACTGATGAAGAACCATGCGAACAACCACCAGGAAACAATTGCGGTGATTACCCACGCCAGCGTCCAGCGCTTCAGCAACCCCACCAGAACCGCAACACCAATCGAGACAATGAACGCCCAGTAGGCAAAGCCGTAAAACCACGTTGGGTTCCACCTGCTTGCTGTTGCTCGCGCCGCATCCTGAGCAAGCAGGGCAAACAGCAAGGTAGCTGCGGCTACTGCAGCCATCATGATCCAGTGTTTGGAAGCCGGAGCAACAGGGCCGAAAAGCGCCTGCGCTTGGCCATTGCGCCGCATCCGTATCAGCTCGAACACGCTGATAGCGGCCCCGATAAGGCCCAACGCCATCCAGCACCAGACGCCGAGCCCAATGGTGAACCCAGTTTCACCAAACAGGTCGAACTTCCGCTCGACGTCTGCATCATCAAATATCCACTTCACTTTGAAGTTAGCCAGATGCATCACCCAGAAGAACTGAGTAAGCGAGGCGACCAACCCAAAGACTGGTGTGGCCCACCATGAGCGAGCGCTCCGAGTAAGGATTACCGCAGTCAGGTACAAGCCGAGCACGCCTGCTGCCGCGAGAGGGATCGCTGTCCAGTGGTTGAACGTCTCCCCCTGCATTGTCATCTTGAAGTCAAAGCCTGTCTCGGTGAGGCCATCTGAGTCAAAATATTTTTCATACCCGTACAGGTTTCGAACTGCGAAGAACTCATCACCCAACAGCGATCCGGTCAGTGTGTGGTAGCGCAGGAAGCCCGAAGCGATAGTCAGCAGGAACAGCGTGAGCATGCCAACCGGGAAAACCTTCTGTAACGTCTCCGGGTTCGCTCCGCGCTTCCTCTGCGTACTCCCGCCCGGTACACCAGGCTGACCACCAGACTGTGGACCTTGTGCGAACTGGGCTACATATGGCTGCCGAGGGTGTTGTCCCCATGCATTATTGGACACGGTGAGTTCCTTCACACATTTATAGTTTTCGTCGCTTTGAGTTCCGCGATCAGGTGCATGCCGTTATAGGTTTAACAGCGCATTACCAGACTAAGCGTAGGGAAACTGTAGATGTTTTACATCCTGCTTGCCGTGGCCGCGATTGCGGCTGTCGGCTATTTCATTTTTAAGAAGGTGCATGCCGCGTCCGCAATCTTCGCGGTTGGTGTGCTGCTTCTCATGATCGCGGCTGCCACTGGCCGCATTGAGTACTCCAGTGCAAAGTTTGATCCGTCCGGCAACGCGTTTTATGACGAGTTGTTGATCATTGAGTCTTTGTTCAAGTCCCGCTACGCCGGCACCGGCATGGCGATTATGGTCCTGTTCGGTTTCGTGGGATACATGCGTCACATCGGCGCCGATGCGAAGACGGTGGTTGCACTGTCCAAGCCGCTGCGCAGGTTCCACGGCTCCTACTGGCTCGTACCACTCGGCTTCCTCGTTGGCACGTTGCTCTCATTGGTCGTGCCGTCCGCGTCTGCACTGTCATTGCTGTTGGTGGCAACGCTCATGCCGGCACTTATTGCCGCGGGCCTGTCCCCGCTGACGGTGGGCGCGATTATCGTGACCTCGTCGACCATCGCGCCGTCTCCTCTGGAGGCAGGTCTGATCCAGGGTGCGGCACTCACAGACATGACTGTCACGGAGTTTGTCTTTGACAACGTGGCCAAGTCCACCATCCCCGCCCTGATCGTGATTGCGTTTACACACATGTGGTGGCAGCGTCGGTGCGATATCAAGGATGCAGCCAAGAAACAGGCAGAGCTTACAGCCAAGGTAGGGGCACCCTCGCTTGACGACGCCCCCCACACCGCCGCCGAACTCCAAGAGTCCGAGTCTGATCGCCGTGTGCGCGAGGCCGTGGAGCGCGCCGAGGGCCTGCCTGGTTTCTACGCAGTGCTGCCCCTGTTGCCGCTGGTGCTGATCATTGTTTCCGCGATCCTCAACCGCATGGACTTAATCAGCTTTGAGGCTGACATTCTGCCGGTAACCGTGGTGTCTTTGATGCTGACCATGATCATTGAGGCAATCCGCCTAAAGAACATCAACTACGCCGTGGATTCTCTGAAAGAGTTCTTCGCTGGACTTGGTGAAGCTGCCGCAGGCGTTGTCGCCCTGATTGTTGCTGCAGCTGTTCTGGTTGAGGGCATCACCCAGATGGGCGTGATTGAGGGCCTGACCAACTTGGCACAGAAGTCCTCCGGTGCCGCGGTACTTATGGTGATCGTGTTCGTTGCGGCCACCGCACTTATGGCGCTGGTTACCGGCTCTGGTGTGGCCCCTTACTTCGCGTTTTCTGAGATGGTTCCGGGACTGGCAGCCGAGACTTCTATCCACGCACCGCAGATGCTGACCTCCATTTGGTCCGCATCCAACCTGATGCGCCAAGGATCCCCGGTCAACGCCGCGGTGATCATTGTGGCGGGTGCGCTCAACGTCAACCCAATCGACCTGGTGCGTCGCACCATGGTGCCGATGCTTGCTGGCACCATCGCTTCTGTGATCTTCGCGTTCCTGTTTATCGCGTAGGTCTGTCAACGCTTGGTTCATCGTCTTGTTCTAGTGCGGTGACCACGCGATTCACGTCGGGGAGTATCCCTGCTATATACTCTCCTGACGTTGCCCCAGTAGCCCAATTGGCAGAGGCAACGGATTCAAAACCCGTCCAGTGTGAGTTCGAGTCTCACCTGGGGCACCACTAACTAAGGCCTCGGAATTTTCCGAGGCCTTCCGCTTTACAACGACCTCCGCACCCCCACTTTCACAGTGCAGCAATTCCTAAAAGGGTTAAGGGACATTTCGTGTGGATTTGGGGGCAAAGGAACGCCAAGCCAATTCGACAATACGATCTCTTCGTTCATCTGGTCTGTCGGAGGGAAGTCTTCTCGTGGTGCGTGCGCTACAACACCAGCCGAAGACTGAATACACTCCCAGCGCAAGTACCCCACCCCTGCAGAGTACGAAGCACACACAAAGCTCAAAGCGCGCACAGCATAACGTTGCCCTAAAGTACACACCATAAGTTCACCATCTCATGGTGGCTACTCTCAGGGGTCAGGCCCTTGTGGCGATGCAGTCAACGTCAAGACAGAAAAGCATTACAAAGATAAAAGAAGCCACTATGTAGATAAAGAATCGTGGCAGATAAAAGAATGGGAATAGAGGTTTATAACTATGAATGATTTAACACCATTATTGGCGAAATATGATGATCTGGATTATGAATCAAAATTTGCAAGTATCTCAGATGACATTTGGAGACTTGGCTCATTAGAGGAAATCAAAAAAGAAGTTGGATATGAAACTTTCACGTTTCATATAATTGTCAATCTGATAGGGGGCTGGAAATCTGATGGCTGGAATTATATTTTTACAGAAGGTTACGCCATATTGCCGCATGTAACAGGCACATTGAATGAGTTAGGATTGATAGAATTAAAAAATCAATTCGACAATACTATCGCCTGGCTAAATGAATATTTTGGAAATGTAGGAGTTGAGTTTCTTAATTTTGAAAAGGAAACGAATGAAAAGACTCACTACGATGTAATAAACGTTTTAAGTAACCCTAGATTTAAAGTTGAAGATGAAAAATTAAATTCTATCAGTTTGGAAGATAGAAAAATAGTTAGCAAAAAATATAAGACTGAAATAGGAAAATTGGAGGATATTTCGGAAAAACTTTGGGGTTATGGGACAGAAGACGATGGTTGGAAAGATGTTTTGGATTTTGTTTCAAAATCTCAATAGCAAATCAAAGCGGCATCGTCCTCGCGCCCAACAGCACCTAAGTATCGGAGAGAGAGGCACCCGAGTAGCCATTTCAAGGTTCGGCAATAACTACTGCGACTCTCCCTCAAGGACCCAGGTGAAGTCTCGAGACAACGCTTCCAGTTATGTCTCGGGGCTTTTGTTCGTTTTCCCGCCTTGCCAGCGTTCCCGCCTTCTCGCGCGTTTGGCTTTACGGATGTCCACGACCCAGCGCGGGACAAAAGGCCACGGCAGCGGAATGCCAACCGCACCCGTAAATCCAATGAATCCGATGATCAGAAGTACAACGGGCGGAACAAGCAGCACGGTCTGGACGGGATCGGGAAAGTTGGCCATTCTTACCAGGCCCTCGATACCGCGAGCACCCAGAATTAGCGAGCCGTAAGGAAAGATGAAGAGCGCGCCATCACTGTCTGCACCCTCTGGTTCGGATGCGTCATACCATTCCTCATCTTGAGGTACTTTCCGAACGACCCGGAGGTAGAAGGTCCAACAGAGAACCATAAATAGAATCGCCCCGCCGAAGAACAGTAAAGCTTCAATATTTCCGTTCATGGAGTTCGACCTCCTCGTGGATGCTTCTCGCTGTATGTCGTAAATGCTACCGACGATCTCGATTCTTTCGTCGGGGCGAAGCATCCCGTGCCGCCACTACGTCACTCCTCGTAAATATCGATGACGTGCTCCGGCCCGAATTCGATGAAGTCCCCGACCTTTGCGCCTTGCACCAGAGCGGGCTCGTTATTCAGCTCGCCGACGTAGTTACTCCCTCGCCCTGCCGAAACGGTAACCCACATGCGTTCAGCGCCTGGCATGCTGGGGTCAGGATCATTCAGCACGAAGATCAGCTTGACTATGTCCCCCACCTTGAGGTTCTCACGTGCGGATCGTTTCGGGAGGCCGAACGTATCCGGGTATTGAGCATGAAGTTCCTCGCCGTTTTCAAGGTGGTAGTCAACGGGCTTGGGCATTTCGAAATCGTCAAAAGTCATGCAGATATTCTTACACTTTTCTCACACTGCAGCCCATCAACTTTGCCTTTAATTCAGTCTGCGGAACCGCCTAGGAAGCTACCGTCGGTACACGCACTGCACCTTGAGAAGGTTCACCCACTCTTTCGCTACTCCTCACCTTTCGTTTACTTCGCTGGGCTCTAATCAGAGAAACCCCAGCCAGTCTCCAGGAAAGGTTTTCCCATGTCTCGTCGCTCTCACCGCCTAATCCCAGCCACCGTCATCGCTGCAGCTGCCTTCACCTCCGCTATTGCCGCACCGGTAACTAACGCTGCAGAGGCTCCGAACTACACCTACCTCGATATCAATGAGCATCCGCGTGCGCCCCAGCCGGGTTTCCGTGTCCTGCCCTACCTGCAGAAGCCTGCCGCTGACGAAATGACGCTGAACTTCTTCGGCGAACTTGGTACCGACGCGACCGTAGTACTCAAGGAAGCTGGCAAGGAGGTCAAGTCTGAGACCATCAAGGGCGAGCTGCAGGAGCACTTGCGTTACACCGTCAAGGAGCGTGACCAGGAGATCAAGGGCCTTGAGAAGGGCTCCTGGCTGAAGTCCAACAACAACTACAAGTACTCGGTGACCTTCACCGAACTGAAGCCGGCAACCACCTATGAGTACACGGTTACTCTCGACGGTGTTTCCAAGACGAACTCGTTTACTACGGCACCAACTGCAGATACTTGGGACAACATTCGTATCGTGGCGTTCTCTGACACCGAAACGGAGCCCGCTGGCCGCCCGAAGATCGACGGTGCTCGCGAGTGGGAGCGCAACCGTTCCTTCGCAGAAGGTTCCCTGGACCGCCCTGGTGAAGGCTCCGCTTGGTTTGAAAAGTTCGGCAGCAACACTCGCCTTGGTGTACCCGAGCCGCGCTACCCGCTCACCCAGGATGAAGCGATGAAGTACAACATTGGCGAGATTTCCAAGCAGAAGCCAGACCTGCTTCTCGTTGCGGGTGACTTGGGCCAAGGTGGCGGCTACCAGCCTGGCTGGGATGAGTACTTCGGCTATGTCGCCGGTGAGCACGGTGATCTGGCAGGCTCCACTCCAATGCTGACTGCGCTGGGCAACTGGGAGACGTTTGGTGCAGCCAACGGTTCCTACCAGGATGCAGATGGTATTGCTTGGGGTGCCGCCAAGGGCCGAAACGCTTACATGACGTACTTCGACACGTTTGGCTCTGACACCCCAGAGCACGAAGACTCCTACTACCGCGTTGATCACGGTCCAGTCACCGTGATCACGCTGGACTCCACCAAGGGGCTGCCGGATGAGAATGCCAAGGAGGAGAAGGAAAAGGCCATTCCTGGCAATGACAAGGAGTTCTTTGCTGAGAAAGGCGATTGGGGCAAAGACACCAACACCTCCTTCACCATGGAAGGCATGCATGCTGCAGGCGGCACCAGCCAGCCAGACTTCAGCGAAGGCTCCGAGCAGTGGAAGTGGGCAGAAAAGCAGCTTGCAGATGCTCGCGAAAAAGGCCAGTACATCATTGTCCAGTTCCACCACACCCCGTACTCCTCGGGCGTGCATGGCACGGCAACCGCGTCCGCTACCCCGGATGCACAACCAGGTACCCCGATGCGTGTGTACACCCCGCTCTTTGAGAAGTACGGTGTCACCGCGGTAATCAGCGGCCACGACGAGATGTTCGAGCGGTCCTTCATTGATGATGACGGCGACGGCATCGGCTTCCACAACTTCGACGTGGGTGTGGCCGCCGACGGGCTGCGCGGCGACTACCGGGTCAAGAATGAGGACGGGACCTACTCGCCTATTGACTTCAACACCTACCGCGAGTGGATGGCACAGTCCGATGAGCCGGAAATGTGGATCGACGACGAAAACGGTGTGCGCCAGCTCAAGGACGGCGGCAAGCACTATGGCCACCTGCAGATGGATCTGGAGCCGCTCAAGTGCTCCAACAACGTCGCAGCGAAGCTAACAACCACGCCGGTGTACCTGTTCCCCGTCTTGGACTCCAACTACGACCTTGTTCGTGTGGAGCGCCGCGTCTACAACGACGTCCAGGAAATCCTGTTGGACAAGGACGGCCGCCCCACGAAGCGTGACGTGAAGTGTGATCCGGCATCGGGCAGCTCGCAGCAAGATTCGAGCTCCTCATCTGCACTGGCAGGCGTTGGAATCGCTGTTGGCGTGCTCGCAGCACTCTTGGGAGCACTGGGCTTCGTCGCTCTCAACGCTGACGCACTGCCGCTGCCACCCGCAGTAAAGGCTGCAATCGAGCAAGCGCGCAGCGCATTCAACATCTAGTAAACCGCAAGCGTTGGTCGTAGCCTGCGTAAACCGTTATTATCTCCGTCATGCGTAAAATTCTTGCCTCCTCGCTTGCTGCTGCTGTCATCTTCACCGGCTCTACCGCTGTATCCGCAGTGGCGGTTGAGGGTGACACCACTTCGAGCTCGGATAAGACGGATAAGACGGACAACCAGGACGCTGAATCCTCTGCCGAGAAGGCCGGCTCCACTCGTGATGAGTCGAAGAATGTTCCGCCGCGGCCAACCCTGGGCGCACCTTCCCCGGCCCTGGAGAAGCTGAACCCGGATCCGTACACCGACCCGATGTACATCGACCCAGACAAGAACCCGCTGAAGAAGGTCTCCAGTTCCGACATGTTCCTGGACTGGACCAAGGACATGCCAGAGGGTGAAGGCAAGGACTTCGTCCAGGCATGGGCGGTCGGCTCCGCCATCCCTGATACGGCAAACCCTGTTGAGCTGTTCAAGCAGGAGCTGCAGGGTTCTTCCATGATGTCTTCCGGCATGTTCACCGGCGATTGGGCGCAAAGCTCCCGCGGCTCCAGCCAGGCAACGTCTGTCATCATCCCGGTTCTGCTCGGCTTGCTGGTCATCGGTCAGGTGACTGAGTTGGTGATGCGTGGGCTTCGCTACGCAGGTGTGGAAATCCCGACGCTTACTTTCTAATCCGCCCGCAGGGCGCGCCGGGAGGATTCCCGCATGCATGGGCGCAAGGTTTATTATGCAGTGGAGCGTAATTTTTAACCCGAAAGACCTATGCACATTTCACAACACATCAAACGCGCCTCGGCCGCCGTTGTCGCCCTTGCAGCAACGGTGAGCCTTGCAGGTTGCGTGACCAACCATGAGGGCGGCAACCCGGAGGGCTGGGAGGCTATTGAGCCCGACACCGTTCCGGAGATCGCAGCCATGGTGCCGCCAGAGGTCAGTGCGGACGGCAAGTTTTCCATCGGCGCCAATCCCCCATTTGCACCATTTGAGTTCAAAGACTCTGAAGGCAAGCTCATTGGCCTAGAGCTTGACCTTGGACGCGCACTAGCCAGCATCATGGGGCTTGAGTTTGACCCGCAGGAGATGGACTTCTCACTCATCTTGCCCGCAGTTCAAGCCGGCAGCCTTGATGCTGGTATGTCCGGGTTTACCGATAATGAGGAACGCCGCAAGACCTTTGACTTTGTCAACTTCCTCTACGCCGGCATCCAGTGGGCAACGCAGCCCGGTACGGATATTGACCCGAGCAACCCATGCGGCTTGACGGTCGCGGTACAGCGCACGACAGTCTCTGAGACAGACGACGTACGCCCGAAGAGCGAGGCCTGCGAAGAAGCTGGCGAGGAACCGATCACGGTGCTGTCTTTTGATACCGCGGATAACGCCTCACTTGCAGCACTTGTTGGGCGTGCTGATGCGGTCAGCGCTGACTCCCCCGTGACAGCGTGGGCGGTCCAGCGTTCTGACGGCAAGCTTGTGCTGACCGGTGAGATGTTTGATGCAGCCCCGTACGGCATTGCGGTGCCAAAGGGCTCGGAGCTCGCACCTGCGCTTGCGGCAGCTATGCAGCATCTCATTGACACTGGCGATTATGACCGGATTCTTGCGCAGTGGGGTGTGGACAACGGGCACCTTGAAGAAGCGTTGATTAATGAAGAGCCGATTAGGCAGTAGCCGTAAAGACAACGGTAAAGACAGGGATTTTTAGACAATGAGTAATCAAGTAACACTGCCCACCGGCGGGGACGGATCACAACAGCCAGGAACAAAGCAGCGTCCGCAGCGCATTGAGGCAAAGCCGCTTCGCCACCCGGGCCGTTGGGTATTAGCCGCGGTGCTTTTGGCGCTTGCTATCTGGTTTGTTATCGGCGCGGCACGCAACGAGGCCTACGGCTGGTCCACTTACTTCGCCTACCTGCTGGATACCCGCATTGCTACGGCGGCGCTGCACACCATCGCCATTACGGTGCTGGCCATGCTGATCGGTGTGGTAGGCGGCGTGGTGCTGGCCGTGATGCGTATGAGCCCGAACCCGGTGTTTAAGTCCATCGCGTGGCTGTTCCTCTGGATCTTCCGTGGCACCCCGGTGTATGTGCAGTTGATGTTCTGGGGTCTGATCGGCGCGATCTATGATTCCATCAATGTTGGCTTCGCCCAGATCTCCCTTGATCCGTTTACCTCTTCGGCGTTCATGCTGGCGGTAGTCGGCCTTGGTCTGAATGAAGCGGCGTACATGGCCGAGATTGTCCGCTCCGGTGTCTCCTCAGTGCCAGAGGGCCAGATTGAGGCATCTAAGGCGCTGGGTATGGGCTGGTCTCAAACTATGCGACGCACCGTGTTACCCCAAGCTATGCGCATCATTATCCCGCCAACCGGCAATGAGTTCATCTCCCTGCTCAAGACCTCCTCTCTTGTGGTTGCGGTGCCTTACTCCTATGAGCTTTACGGCCGCTCGATGGACATTGCTGCAGCACTCTTTGAGCCGGTGCCGCTGCTTTTGGTTGCGGCGACCTGGTACCTGGTCATCACCTCGATTTTGATGGTTGGCCAGCACTACTTGGAGCGCTACTTTGACCGTGGTGTGACTCGCCAGCTCACCGCTCGTCAGCTGGCTAGCCTTGCTGACGCTGAGGGCACGATCCCGAACAATGTCCAGATCATCGAAGCTCCCGAGAAGAAAGGTCGCTAACACACCATGACCGTTAAACACACACCCATGGTCCAGGCGGTGGATGTCTGGAAGTCGTTCGGCAATCTGGATGTGCTCAAGGGCATTGATCTGGAGGTTATGCCGGGTACTGTCACCTGCATCATCGGCCCGTCTGGTTCCGGTAAGTCCACGCTGCTTCGCTGCGTAAATCACTTGGAGAAGGTCACGGCCGGCCGCCTGTATGTGGATGCTGAGCTGATTGGTTACCGCGAGCGCAACGGCGTGCTGCATGAGATGAGCGAAAAGGACGCCGCCAAGCAGCGCCGTGAGATTGGCATGGTGTTCCAAAACTTCAACTTGTTTGGCCACCGCACGGTGCTGGACAACATCATTGAGGCCCCAGTCCACGTCAAGGGCATGCCCGCAGCACAGGCAAAGGCCCGCGCGATGGAACTGCTCAGGATGGTCGGTTTGGAGTCCAAGGCGGATGCCTACCCCATCCAACTCTCAGGTGGTCAGCAGCAGCGTGTGGCTATCGCGCGTGCGGTTGCCATGGATCCAAAGCTCATGCTTTTCGACGAGCCAACGTCCGCCCTCGACCCCGAACTCGTCGGCGAAGTCCTGCGCGTCATGCGCCAGCTTGCAGATGATGGCATGACCATGCTGGTAGTTACCCACGAGTTGGCCTTTGCCCGCGAGGTTGCAGACAACATCGTCTTCATGGCCGATGGCGTGATTGTTGAGCAGGGCACAGCCGATGAGGTGCTGGATAACCCGAAGGAGGAACGCACCAAGGCGTTCCTGTCCACCCTGTTCTAAGCGCTGAGCATCCCAACCAGGCCGCGCACAAGCGCGGTGAACCCGCCGAAGATAGCAAGCGACAACGCAATGCGGTACGCCAGGTTCACCGGCACGCGCGGCGCCACACGGGTGCCAACGATGATGCCCAGCACCATCGCAATGATGCCAACCACCCACGTCTCTGGGGTAACAGCGGCGAGATTGGCGGCACCCGTCGCTTCCTTGATGGCAAAGGACACTGCCCCGCCAACCAAAAAGATCGGCTGCAGCGTTGCCGCGTAGATCTCCTTCGGCCACCGCGCCGCGTGTGCGTAGACGGTAATCGAAGGCCCCGCTACACCGGCAAGTGTGTTCATAAACCCGCCGACAGTGCCGGCAATTACTGAGGGCACCGTGCCCTCAATATTCGGGATGTAGCGCTTGCCCAGGGTTACGGTACTCAGCGCGATCAAGAGCAACACGCCCACAATGATCAGCAGCAGGTCTGTGGAAATCGCACGGATCAAAAAAGCACCCGGCACCGCCCCCAACACAAGCGCAGCGGCAATTGGCGCAAACCGCTTCCAATCCACACGCTCCCGCATGGAATACGTGTTGGCCACGGCGTTCATGGTGGCCAACACGTTGACCATCAGCACGCCAGAGACCGGGCCTAGCAACACCGACAGCGCAGGCGCTGCGATAAGTCCCAAACCCATGCCTGAGATTCGTTGCAGTGCGGCGCCACCGAAGATGGCAAAGAAAATACCGACAAGGATTGCCGTCACTGCGCCTCACCCGGCGCCTCACTCGGACGCAGCTTCTCCACCATCGCCTCGCGCACGTGATCAGGGACAAGACCCGTGATGTCGCCGCCGTACTTGGCCACTTCCTTGGTCAAAGAAGACGAAATGTAGCCGTACTTTTCATCCGTGAGCAAAAAGTACGTATCCACGCCGGTGAGCCTGCGGTTCATCTGCGCCATGGGCAGCTCGTACTCATAATCAAGCGCCGTGCGAAGCCCCTTCACCAACGCCGTCACACCGTGGGCCGTGGTGTAATCCACCAGCAGCCCGCCCCAGTTATCCACCTCGACGTTAGGCAGATGCTGGGTAACTTCGCGGATGAGGTTTACACGCTCTTCAATGCTAAAAAGCCCCGATTTTTTGGTGGGATTACCAGTAACAAGCACGATGACCTTGTCAAAGTGGCGCGCGGCGCGAGTAACAATGTCCAAGTGTCCGTTGGTGATTGGGTCAAACGAGCCGGGGCAAACCGCGGTGGTCATCCTAGGCTTCTCCTTCAGACGTGTCAGGTGCTTCGGGTGCATCAGGGTCGGTGTAGACAGCCATATCCATACGCGCAATGCCGTAGAGACGTTTCTTCAGCTTCTGCCCAGTTGGGGTAAATTCCGCAGGCCAGTCGGTCTCAGGGCTTTCGCGGTGGCGTTCGATGACTACCACGGCGCCGTCGACCAGCAAAGGCTTAAGCGCCTCAACCATTTCCGCCACCGCCTCATCAGCCAGGTCATAGGGCGGGTCCGCCAGCACCATGGAGAAGTGCTTGCGCGGGGCACGCGCCACGTAGTCAGACACCTTGGCCTGCTCAATGGTCACATTCGGATGCCCTACCACACCAGCGTTGTGCTTGATAATCTCCACGGCCTTGGCGTCTTGCTCCACCAAGACCACAGACTCCGCACCACGCGAGGCTGCCTCCAAGCCGAGCGCGCCGGAGCCAGCGAAAAGGTCAAGCACTCGCTCACCGATAAACCCGAAGCGCACCTGGAGCGAAGAGAACAGGCCCTCACGTGCGCGATCCGAAGTTGGACGGGTGCCCTCCGGCGGCACTTTAATCTTGCGGCCGCGGGCCTCACCAGAAATGATTCGGGTCATTGACATGGTATTTACCCTAACCTAGCTCTTATCCAAGTATTCAAAGTCCTCAGGGACAAACCGTGCCGTTGCGGCACGGGCAAACTCAATGTTGTTTGCAACAATCCCCGCCGCGTCGTTATACGCGCGCTGCACCACGGCAAAATCATCCACCAGGTTCACCAGCTTCAACGTGCGAGCAATACCGGACTGCTCAGTGCCTAAGACGTCACCTTCGCGGCGTAGCAGCAGGTCAAGCTCTGCCAACGCAAAGCCGTCAATGTTGGCTGCCACTTGGCGCACACGCTCAAACGAGGGGCTGTCCTCAGCTGCTGTGGTGTGGAAGAGACACAGCGAGGCATTGCCACCGCGCCCAATGCGCCCACGCAGCTGGTGCAGCTGGGAGATGCCGAAATGTTCGGACTCGCGCACCATCATCACCGTGGCATTGGGCACGTCCACGCCAACCTCAATAACCGTGGTGGACACCAGCACGTCGATCTTGCCCGCGGCAAACGCGCTCATCACCTCGTCTTTTTCCGCGCCCTTCATGCGGCCGTGCAGTACGTCCACGTTCAAGCCCGGGAATTCTGTGGCCGATAGCCAGGCGGCGGTCTCGGTGACGCCGCCTTCACCGTCGATACGCGGGCAGACGATGTACACCTGGTGGCCGATGGCGATCTCCTCGCGCATCTTCTCCCAGGCGCGCGCCACCCAGGCGGGTTTGAACTCCGGCACCACGGAAGACTGGATGGGTTTGCGCCCACCCGGCAGCTCCTTGAGCGTGGACACAGACAGATCGCCAAAGACGGTAATGGCGATGGTGCGCGGGATCGGCGTTGCCGTCATCACCAACAGGTGCGGGGTGTACTGGCCGGCCTTGGCGCGCAGCTTGTCGCGCTGCTCCACGCCGAAGCGGTGCTGCTCATCCACCACAACAAGGCCAAGGTTGAAAAACTCCACGCCCTCTTGAATCAGCGCGTGGGTACCCACCACAATGTCCGCCTCACCGGTGACAATCTTCAGCAGCGCCTCCTGTTTTGCCGCAGCAGGCATGGACCCGGTCAGCGCCACCACCGTGGCCGGCACCCCGGCGTTCATCAACGTGGTGGTCAGCGAGCGCGCGTGCTGCATCACCAACACCTCTGTGGGTGCAAGCAGCGCCGCCTGTGCCCCGCCGTCGACTGCCTGCAGCATGGCCAGCAAAGAAACAATAGTCTTGCCGGAGCCGACCTCGCCCTGCAGTAAGCGACTCATGGGGATCGAGCGAGCCATATCCGCGCTGATGTCACGCAGCACGAGGTCCTGGCCGTCCGTCAGCGAGTAAGGCAAGCGCTCCAGAAGCGTCGCCTGGTGGCCCTCAGCCCTGGGACGTAGCGGCTTGGCACTGCGGTTTTCGGTATCGGCGCGGCGCACCCCCATGGCAAGGGCAACGGAGAGCGCCTCGTCATACTTCAACCGCTCAATCGCGGCTTTCGGCCCCTTAATCCCCGGATCATGGATCTGGCGTATCGCAGCATTCAACGGCAGGTACCCAATGGGCGTAAATCCCAGCGGTTCCTCAATCTTCGGCAAGTTTTTCAACACCATGTGGACCGCCCCCATGATCGTCCACGTGCTCACATTCTTGGTAGCCGGGTACAGCGGCAGCCACTTGCGGCCGCCTAAAATCTCGTCCAAATCGCCGAAGTAGGAAAGCTGGCGAAGTGAGCCGGTTGCCTGCGTCGGGCCGTCTAAAAGCACGAAGTCCGGATGCTGCAGCTGGGGACGCTCTTGAAACAGCGAGTACTTGCCCGTGAACATCGCCCGCGTACCTGGCCAGAGCACCCGCATTGCGTATTCTGAGCCGAAGAAGGTGGCGTCAAACATCTGATCACCATCATGGATCTCCACCTTGAAGATCTTGCGACTTGGCTGTTTACGGTTGGGAAAGACGCGGGTGTTGACCACCTCACCAATCAACGTCACCGTATCCCCTGGCTGCATCCCGAAAAGGCTCTCCCCAGAGCCATAGTGGACGTACCTACGCGGGTAGTGGCGCAACAGCTCCCCGCAGGTGTCAATCCCCAAATGCTTCGAAATCGCGCGGGCCTGCTTCAACGGAATGATCAGGTTCAGCGGACGCGTGTCATCGAAGCCAAGCATTTCGGCTACTCCACACCAATTTCAGCAACAACACCCAACCCGTCAGCCGGGTAGGCAAAGACGCTTACCGCAAGCTTTGCTTCTATCGACGCAAGCGAATCCTCATCCAACGCCCCCGGCTCGTAGAACACCGTGACCTGCTCACCGCCGTGCTCCAAAAAGCGCGAGCACACGCCCTCAATGGCTTCCCTGGGGTTATCTGCAATAAACACGGTCTCACCGTGCGCGGTAACCACCACGTCCCCCTTGGCAACGGCGCCGCCTTGCAACAGACCCGCCCGTGGCGCCCGGTACGCGACCGCCGTGCGCATCTCGCCTGCGGCCTCTGACATGGCGAAAGCGGCCGTGGCAAGCGGCTGGTTCGGGTCGTGCACACTAAGCGCAGCAATGCCGGAGACCAAACGCACCGTAGGCAGCAACGTCACCTGCTGCTCAAAGGCACGCGCAGCCTTCTCCACAGACGCCATCTCACGCCCGCCCAACAGGCCGTTGGGCAAAAGCAGCACCTCGCTGGCATCACCCCGGCGAATCTCGCCCAAAATATCTGCAACCACGTCCTTGCCGGGCGCTACTGTTACCGCACCGGCCTCGCGATACAGCTGCGTCAAAGAGCCCGGCGGGGTCACCGCCAAGATCATGCGCTCCGGCGCCGCCGTGGTCGGCTCCGCGGGCAACACCTCGAGGCGTAGATCGCTCACCTCGCCGCGGGCGAAGGCCTCCTGGATCACGTCACCTGCGCGCCGAGAGTGAATATGCACCTTGGCTTGGGTTTCGCTCAACCGCGCGGTGACCAAGCTATCCCCCATAGGCCCAATCGCTGCCTCAAGTGCGTCCACGTCACCCGCAAACTGGAACATGACCTCCAGGTTGCTCACCGCACCGTGGTGTACTCCCTCAGTCACAGGCTGGGGCTTTTGCTTATAGACGCCAACGTCAACCCCATCCCCCAACTCCTCATCCAATGCCTCTAAAAGCACCACAAGCCCGGTACCGCCAGCGTCCACCACACCAGCCTCGCGCAGCACCTCCAGCTGGGACGGCGTGTTAGCCAGGGCAACGCGGGCCGCCTCAGTGGCTGCGGACGCAACCTCTGCAATCGTGGGATCCTGCGGGTTCGCCGCCTGCGTCACAGCCTCGGTTGCCGCGACGGATGCCGCGCGCAGCACCGTAATCACGGTGCCTTCCACCGGGTCTGCAATCGCACGATCCACAAACGACACGGCGGCACGCAGTGCATCTGCAATCACAATGCCGCCGGGGGTTTCCTCCGAAATCGTCTGCGCAAGCCCGCGGATGACCTGGGAAAGCACCACGCCCGAATTGCCGCGCGCACCGCGCACCGCGCCAACTGCCAGGGCCTCGGCGACCTGCCGCGCATTGGCATCCTCACCAAGTGTCTCTGCTTCACGCACCGCAGAGGCCATCGTGTGCGCCATGTTGGAGCCGGTATCCGCATCCGGAACAGGAAACACGTTGAGCTGGTTGATCTCCACCCGCCGACGGTTGAGCTCATCACTTGCGCGCCGCGCCCAAGACATAAGCCGCGCACCGTCAAAATGGGGTGGTACTGCCATGAGGGTGTAGTTTACAACGCCCAGTCCACAGGTTCGGCCCCTTGGGCAAGAAGCGCCTCATTTGCCCGCGAAAAAGGCCGCGAACCAAAGAACCCGCGCGAGGCGCTCAGTGGAGACGGATGCGGGGAGGCAATCACCGGCGTATCACCCAAAAACTTCTGCGCAGTCTGCGCGTCGCGGCCCCACAAGATGGCAACCAACGGCGTGCCACGTGCAGCTAGCCCGCGGATCGCACACTCGGTGACGTCCTCCCAGCCCTTGCCGCGGTGCGAGCCCGGCTCCCCGGGGCGCACAGTCAGAACCCTGTTGAGCAACAAGATGCCCTGGTTGGCCCAAGAGGAAAGGTCACCGTCTGTACGCGGGGGTATACCAAGGTCCGCGTTGAGCTCTTTGTAGATGTTCACCAGCGAACGCGGTGCGGGAACGCCTGGCTGGGTGGAAAACGCAAGCCCCATGGGGTGGCCAGGTGTTGGGTACGGATCCTGGCCAAGGATGAGCACGCGGACGTCGTCCATGGGTTGATTGAAGGCGCGCAAGATGTTGTTGCCGCTGGGAAGATACGCGGGCTCGCTGCGCAAAAAGTCACCAATGGCATGGACGGTGTCTTCGACTTCTGCCAGTGTGGACGCCCAGGATTCATGGATTGGAAGTGACATTTAGAAGCTCTCCCATCCGTCGGTGTAGGTGGGCTCGTGGCCGTCGATACGCACGCCGGTGCCCTTGGAAACTGTGCCGATACTGCGAAAGCCCACGGGTGCGGAGCCATCACAGGTGCCAATAAGCGTGTGGTCCTCTCCCCCGGTCAGTACCCACTGCCAAGGGTCCACGCCCAGGTATTCGCCGGCGGCAGTCAGCACCGCGTCTGGAGCAAGCGCCACAGAGGTCAGGTCAATGCAAACTCCTGAGTTGCGTGCAAGCGTACTTACGTCCTTGATCAGGCCGTCCGAGTTATCGGTCATGGCCGTTGCACCGGCTGCACGCGCCACCACACCGCTGCCCGGGGTGAGCTGGGGTACCTGGTGAGCTTGGATGAGCACGTCAAACTCGTCCGGGATGTCTTTGCCGGACTGCAACAGTGCCAGCCCGGCCGCGGAGTAGCCAATTCTGCCGTGGGCGATAACGCGCTGGCCCGGGCGTGCCCGGTTGAGTCGCAGGGCATCGAGGTTGCCGCCAATAGAGCCGATCGCGGTGACGGAGATAACCAGTTCGCTGCCAGAGGTCACATCACCGCCAACAAGCTCCGACGTCCAGTGCTGGGTTATGTCCCCAATGCCGCGCGCAAGGTCCTCAACAACAGCAAGCGGCGTCTGCGGCGGCGCGGAGATTGCAAGCAGAGCGGCAATCGGGTTTGCGCCCATCGCTTCGATGTCGGCGAAGTTTTGCACCACCGCTTTTTGGCCGACGGCGTACGGCGTGGTGAAGGTTTCCGTGAAGTGTCTGCCGGCCACCAGCATGTCGGTCGCCGCCACAACGCGTGAATTGGGCACTGACGGGGTGAGCACTGCGGCGTCGTCGCCGTTGAGCGCTGATGGTGCTGCGTTGACAATTGCTTGGATAACGTCGTGCTCCCCAACGTCTCCAAGCGTGGGTCCGTGGGTGGGGAAGCCGGTGTGAATCACGGTTGTAACTAGGCCTTTCAGTAGACTGAGCCGCCATGAGCTCGACACTGCACAATGCCAACCAGATTAACCGGAAGGCCGTTTACGCCATCCTTGCCCTCGCCGTTGGGCTTGTCCTTGCGGTGCTAATCGGCGCCCGCGTGGTGTTTACGCAAGCCGCGCAGCAGCCGGTGACGTTGCCGCAACTGCCTTCGCCTGAGGCTGATTCCGCAGAGTGTGCCCAGTTTATGGACACCCTGCCGGAGAAGGTTGCCGGTTTTAAGCGCGCGAATCTGGCGGAGCCGGTACCTGCTGGTGCAACGGCGTGGCAGCGTTCCTCCACTGAGCGGGTTACGCTTCGTTGTGGTGTGGATATGCCGATGCAGTACAACGTGTACTCAGAGCCTGAGGAAGCGCACGGCGCGAAGTGGCTGCGCGTGGATGACCCGGCAACAACGTTGGCAACCTGGTTTACGGTGGACCGCTCCCCCGTTGTTGCGGTAACTGCTGATACCGCGCAGGTGCGCCGATCCCCGATCGCGGACATTGATGCCTCCACCCTGCCTCAGGCAGATATCGCACCTGCTCCGGCACCGCTGAGCGCGCTTGAGGCGGTTGCAACCGATGTGTGCGACGGCTTGCTTGAAAACGCGCCGAAGGAAATCGCCGAGGGCTTTTCGCTTATCAGCGACCCCGCAACCCCCTCAACCCTTACCTGGACCAAGCCGGGCGCAGAACCCGTTGTGTTGCGCTGCGGTGTTACCCCGCCGGAAAACTACGCACCTGGCGCTTCTCTAACCCAGGTCAATGAGGTGCCGTGGTTCCAGGACGTCGTTGACGGTATGGATGTGTTCTACGCGCTTGGGCGTAAGACGGATCTCGCCGCATCTATGCCAATTACCGGCAGCAACGAGATCATCACCAACTTGTCTGACCTTATTGCCCGCGAGGTTCCGGCTGCTCCGCAAGCGCAGTAGCCACCAGCGTTTCTAGAAGCTCGGCGTAGCCCACGCCACTGGCCTGCCACACCTGCGGGTACATGGAAATTGGCGTGAAGCCGGGCATGGTGTTGATCTCATTGAGCACCGGGCCATCGGGGGTAAGGAAGAAGTCCACGCGCGCGAGCGACTTGCAGTCCAGCGCTTGAAAGGCCACCACGGCAAGCTCGCGCAGCTTCTCCGTCACTGCCTGCTCGTACGGGGCCGGGATGGTGGCCGTGACGTGGTTGTCCAGGTACTTGGTTTCAAAACCGTAGAAGCCCTCATCAGAGTCCTCCGTGCCGTTGAGCTTGGCCGGAACAGAGGCTGCAATGCTCCCATCCGGGTACTGCAACACGCCAACCTCAACCTCATCGCCTACCAGTGCCCCCTCCACCAGAACTTTGTTGTCCTGTTTGAAGGCCTCGTTGAGCGCTGTGTCGAAATCTTCCCAGCGCTCCACCTTCGACACACCGATGGAGGAACCACCGTTTGCCGGCTTCACAAACACCGGCAACCCCAAGCGCTCACGCTGCGCCTCATCCAGCTGCTGGTGCGGGGTGCGCAGCGTCACTGAAGGTGCCACCGCAATGCCTTCTGCGGCAACAAGTTTCTTGGTGTATTCCTTATCCATGCCGCAGGCAGACGCCAGCACGCCCGGGCCAACATAGGGCACGCCGGAAAGCTCAAACAGGCCCTGGATGGTGCCATCTTCACCAAATTTGCCGTGCAGCACCGGGAAAATCACATCCACCTCAGCGACCGTCTCGCCGGTTTCTGGGTTGAAGAAGGTGCCGGGGGTTAACGGTGACGTCGACAAGCAAACTGCCCTTAAGCCACTGACTTCCGGCAAGGTAGCTCCTGCCACTGAGTCGAGCTCTCCCTCCACCCACGTGCCGTCACGGCGAATACCCACCGGGAAAATCTCAAAACGATCTTTGGGTAAATGCGCCATGATCGCGCCGGCGGAGATGCAGGAAATGGAGTGCTCGGTGGACTGACCACCGTAGATGACAGCTATACGAACCACGGGTCGAGCCTACCCGCCGCTACTCCGATTTCTTGCTTCGACCCATCAGTGCCGCAATCACCTCAGCAACTTTTAAGTCCCCGTGGCACACCGCATGCACTGCCTGCGTAATCGGCAGGTCCACCCCTTGCGCTTGGCCGAGCTGGAAGATACTGCGTGACGACGCCACGCCCTCCGCCACCTGCCCCTTCGTCGCAGCCTTCGCTTCCTCAATGGTTGCGCCCTGGCCAAGGGCGTGGCCAAACGTACGGTTACGGCTCAGCGGCGAAGAACAGGTTGCAACCAGGTCGCCCAGACCCGCAAGACCCGAGAAGGTCCGCTGATCTGCACCAAGCGACAAACCCAGACGGGTGATCTCTGCAAGACCACGAGTGATCAACGTAGCAATGGTGTTCTCCCCCAGGCCCTGGCCCGCCGCCATGCCGCAGGCCAACGCGATCACGTTTTTGGTGGCACCGCCGATCTCACACCCAATGACATCCGTATTGGTGTACGGGCGCAGGTAATTGGTGGCACACGCAGCCTGGACCAGTTTCGCGCGGTTCTCGTTTTCACAGGCAATCACCGTGGCAGCCGGTTGCTCCTCGGCGATCTCACGCGCCAAGTTCGGGCCAGACAGCACCGCGATGCGCTCATTGGACGCGCCGGTAACCTCCGCGATGATCTCGCTCATCCGCATATGGGTCTGCGCCTCAATGCCCTTAGAGATGGACACGAGCGTGGAATCCGGACGCAGGTGCGAAGCCCACTCAGTCAGGTTCTGGCGCATGGTCTGGCTGGGCACCGCGAAGACAACAATGTCCGCGCTTGCCAGCGCTGCAGGGGCATCATCAACCGCCGAGATCGCCTCCGGCAGACGAATACCGGGCAGGTAGTCGGGGTTTCCGTGGGTTTGACTAATGGTCTGCGCCAGCTTCGTACGGCGAGCCCATAGCGTGACAGAGTTACCGCCGTCTGCAAACACCTTGGCCAGCGTCGTGCCCCAGGAACCGGCACCCATGACAGCAACGTTGACCATCCGCAACCAACCTCCAACATCCGTGTGCAAAATGCAGCCTGCGATAAAAATGCGTTACTAACGCTAACATCCGCGCGGGTGCTGTGTGGGACGGTGTGTGACTGTGTCGGACCGTGTGGGTCACTACGGGGGCACAGTAAATATGCAGCCTTGCGGCGAGTGCGCAACAATGGAACCTATGTCTGGAAACACTTCTCGCCCCACCAACTTGCACGAGCAGGACAAAGATAGCGCTGGGGAGATGTTTATCACCGGCCGTCATCAAGAAATCCCGCTCAAACCGCACAAGGAGTTTGCCCGCACCACGCTCGCCGCGGGTGCCGTCATGTGGCGTGGGGACGCTGATAACCCCGATTCTTTGGAAGTGGCGTGCATTCACCGCCCGCATTATGACGATTGGTCGTTGGCCAAGGGTAAGCTCGACCCGGGTGAGTCCCTCATTGCAACCGCAGTGCGCGAAATCAAAGAGGAAACCGGCTATGACGTGCGCTTGGGCAAGCTCATTGGCAAGACCGTCTACCCGGTGAAAAACACCACCAAGGTGGTCTACTACTGGACTGGTGAGGTCACCGGTGGTGAGTTCGTGCCCAACGATGAGGTTGATGAGATCCGTTGGCTGCCGGTGGAGGAAGCCAAGGCGTTGATGAGCTACGAGTTGGACCGTCAGGTGCTGGCCAAGGCGCAGAAGCGGTTTAACACGCCGACAACCTCGCGCATCTTGTACGTGCGCCACGCCCGCGCACATGATCGGAAGAAGTGGACGGGCGATGACAACTTGCGCCCGCTGGATAAGAAGGGCCGCCGCCAGTCAGAGATGCTGGTGCCCCTGCTGGCGCCGTTTCACCCGCAGCGGATCTTGACGGCTGCGCCTGATCGTTGCCAAGCAACAGTGGCTCCGCTTGCAGACGAGCTGAATCTGGACGTGACCGTGGACCGTCGCTTTGGGGACGACGCTTGGTTGGAAAACATGGTTGACGCCCAACAAGCCTTCATGGATGTGGTGGCACGTGGCGGGGTGAGCGTGATTTGCAGCCAGGGTGAAACCATCCCGCAGATGATTGCGTGGCTGTCCTCCCAAGGCACGCTGCCCATTGACACTGACATTCTGGCGAAGAAGGGCTCGACGTGGGTGTTGAGCTTCCGCGACGGCAAACTCACCGGCGCCGACTACGTCCCAACCGCCCTGCCAGTGCAGTAAGCCTGAACAAACCCGAAAGATAAGGAACATTAGTTTTATGACTGATACCGCCACCAGCCCCGTCGCTGGCCCACTGGAGCCGCTAACCCAAGAGCGCCTAGAAGCGCAGCTTAGCGGCCTGAACTTGCAGCACTTCCGCAATGAGGAGGGGCTGACCGTAACGGCGTTTCCCGGCATGGCATGCTTTTTCGAGTTTGCTGAGATTGGCTGCAAGATCACCACGCGCTGGTTGGGTCTGATCGAGTCTGAGGAAGACACTGCTACTGTGCGTCTGCGCGCCAATGAGCTCAACCGCTTCATGCCACTTGTGCGCACCCACCCCATTACGCGCTCCGATAACTCCACCATCGTGCTGTTAGAGGCGCCGCTGTTTGCACCGCACGGTGTTACGGATGGCCAGCTCAAGGCCATGCTGCAGTTCTACTTCTCCACCATCCATGACCTGCAGAGGGACCTGCGCAAGACTCTGCCGCACATCGCGGATGAGATGCCACCTACCGGTGGAAGCGAAACCACCGACGCAGACACGACCGGAACAACGGAGGCTTAAGCACCATGGCAACTGAGACACCCGAGACTACTGAGACGTTTACCCCGCTATCGTTTGATCGCGCCACCAAGGCTTTTGATGAGCTTGGCTGGCAGTATGACGCCAACGAAAAAACCCAGACGTTGCAGACTGGGTTTAGCGGCATTGGCATGCAGGTGAAGTTCCTCGCCCCGAACGTGATCGTGGCAACCACCGTGGCCGTTGACGCGGTCAAGGCGGACCGCTTTGAGGAACTTATGGCGTGGGCGCGCGACTACAACCTCAACAACGCCTACCCTTCGGTCTCCGCCTTCCAGGACAAGGAAAATGACCTGGCAGCCCTTGGCGTGGCGTACACCATGCCGGGCTACTGGGATTACACCGAAGAGCAGTTCCGCGCGCACCTGACCAGCGCCATCGACGGGGTGGTCAACACCTGCTTGGCCTTCTTAGAGACGTTCGCCCCCGACGTGCACCAGCAAGTTACTCAGGCACAACAGCAGGCTTAAACGACGGGCGCGACGCCTCGTAGGAGGCAATCGCCTCCTCATTGCGAAGCGTCAGCCCAATATCGTCCAGGCCTTCCATGAGGCGCCAACGCGTGTAGTCATCGATGTCAAAAGTGTAGGTGTTCTCCCCCACCGTGACCGTGCGGTCTTCCAGTGAGACGGTGACCTCAAGGCCTGGCTGCTGCTCAAGCTGCTTCCAAATCAGCTCAATGTCGGATTCGCTCATGATGCCTGCGAGCAGACCGGCCTTGCCGGAGTTGCCGCGGAAAATATCCGCAAAGCGTGGGCTGAACACGGCGCGGAAGCCGTAATCCATAAGCGCCCAGACAGCGTGCTCACGCGAGGAGCCGGTGCCGAAGTCCTCGCCGGCGAACAGGACGGAGCCGTTCTTAAACGACTCCTGGTTGAGCACGAAGTCAGCCTCGTTTTCGCGCCAGTTGGAAAACAGGCCGTCCTCAAAACCGGTGCGAGATACGCGCTTGAGGTAGCGCGCAGGAATGATCTGGTCGGTGTCTATGTTGGTGCGGGTCAGCGGCACGCCGACGCCGACGTGGGTGGTGAATTTCTCCATGGTTGAAATCTCCTTCTACAGGTCAGCGGGGCTTGCAAGATGGCCGGTTACCGCGGTAGCTGCGGCCACCAGTGGGGAAACCAGGTGGGTGCGTCCACCCGGGCCTTGGCGGCCTTCGAAGTTGCGGTTGGAGGTAGACGCGGAGCGCTCCCCCGGTGCGAGCTGGTCCGGGTTCATGCCCAAGCACATGGAGCAGCCGGCGGTACGCCATTCAGCACCGAACTCGGTGAAGATAACGTCGAGACCTTCCTCCTCTGCCTGCTGCTTGACCATGGTGGAAGACGGCACGACCAACATGCGAGTGCCTTCCGCGATGGTGCGGCCCTTGACCACCTCGGCGGCAGCACGTAGGTCCTCAATACGGGCGTTGGTGCAAGAGCCGAGGAAGACCGTATCGATTGCGATTTCACACAGCGGGGTGCCCGGCGTCAGATCCATGTACTTCAGCGCCTTGGCTGCAGCCTGCTTGGAGGCCTCATCACCAAAGTCCTCCGGATCCGGCACATTCGCACCAAGCGGCAGGCCCTGGCCCGGGTTGGTGCCCCAGGTGACAAAGGGGGTCAGGCTGGAGCCGTCGATCTCTACGACGGTGTCAAAGGTTGCGCCCTCATCAGTCGGCAGCGTCTTCCAGTACTCCACCGCTGCGTCCCAGTCCGCACCCTTGGGCGCAAACTCGCGGCCCTTGACGTAGGCAAACGTCTTCTCATCCGGCGCCACCATACCGGCGCGTGCGCCAGCTTCGATGGACATGTTGCAGATAGTCATGCGTGCTTCCATTGAGAGCTTCTCAATGGCTTCACCGCGGTACTCAATGATGTGGCCTTGGCCGCCGCCGGTGCCGATCTTGGCAATGATGGCCAAGATCAGGTCCTTGGCGGTGACCCCTTCGGCCAGTTCGCCGGTGACCTCAATCGCCATCGTCTTAAAAGGCTTCAGCGACAACGTCTGGGTGGCCATGACGTGCTCTACCTCGGAAGTACCAATGCCCATGGCGATAGAACCGAACGCGCCGTGGGTGGAGGTGTGCGAGTCACCGCACACGATGGTCATGCCCGGCTGCGTGATGCCAAGCTGCGGGCCAACGGTGTGCACAATGCCCTGCTTGACGTCACCCATTGGGTGCAGGCGCACGCCAAACTCTTCGCAGTTCTTCCGCAGCGTTTCCACCTGGGTACGCGACGTAGGCTCGGAGATCTCCAGCAGGTTGCCGCTGATAATGCCTTCCGTTGGCACGTTGTGGTCTTCTGTAGCCAGGTGCAGCTCCGGGTGACGCATGGTGCGTCCACTCATGCGCAGGCCGTCAAACGCCTGCGGTGAGGTAACCTCGTGCAGGAGCTGGAAGTCAATATAGATGAGGTCGGGCTCACCGTTTTCGCCCTTGGTCACGACGTGGTCGCGCCACACTTTCTCGGCCAGTGTCAGCGGTGTTGTAGCCGAGGTTTCAGCCATAGCATTCTCCTTCTCCGATTCCAGCATGCGAGATGCTACTATCCATGGTGTGAGACAGTATAGCGAAGACTCGGGCATCAAGGTTCTCGACCGCTCCGTTGCCATCATCCGCGCGGTAAGCAGGGGCGATAAGACCCTGGCCGCACTCAGCGCAGACACAGGCCTGCCGCGCGCCACCGCGCACCGCATTGCCACAGCCCTCGAAGTGCATCACATCCTCGCACGCACCGAGCAAGGCGCGTGGACCATCGGCCCAGCACTTGCACGTTTTTCCACAGGCACCTCGCCCCACCTCATCGGCGCAGCTACACCCGTGATGCGCGACTTAGTTGCAGCAACTGGTGAATCGGTGCAGCTCTACGAGCTCACGGGCGATACCCGCACGTGCATCGCCGCCGAGGAACCCGATTCCGGCTTGCACAATGTGGTGCCGGTCGGCTCGCGGCTTTCACTTTCCGCCGGCTCTGCCGCCCGCGTCTTTGCAGCACATTCGCCTATCGACACCCCATTTGACCCCGCCGACCTCGAACAAGTCCGCGCCGACGGCTATGCGGAGTCCGTCGCCGAACGCGAAGTGGGCCTGGCTTCAGTCTCCACCCCGATCTTCCAGCCCGACGGCGCACTGGTCGCGGTGTTGTCTATCTCCGGCCCTGCAGAGCGCCTCAAGCCCTCACCCGCTGACAAATGGGGCAAGGACCTGTTGGCTGCCCGAAAGCAGCTCGAAGCCGCGCTGTAAGACAGGCAGCCCGCCTGGCTACTCGCTTTCAACGAACCCTTCGCCGATACGCCACGTCCTGCTCTCACCAAGGCTGACCGTGGCGTGCAGGTCCTCCACATCAGAAACCCGGTAGTAGAGCATGTCCACATAGTCGTGGTGGATACTGGCGATGCCGTAACCGTGCGCGTCAAAGTCAATGTGCTTGACCCACGGGTTGGCGTCACGGATCGCTTGTTCAACCACCAGGGATGTCGAATTGTCCTCCGGATGGTACGTGCCAAAGGCCGTGGTCAAAATCTCATCAACGTTCGGTGCGGAGATCGACGTAGTGACCATCTCGCAGCCAATCTCGCCGAAGCCAGACGGTGATGCAATCGAGTTCGCCCACTCAGAGTGAATATCGCCGGTGAGGAAGAGTGCGTTTGCTTCCTGCTCATCCAGCATGGTGAGCAGCCGGTCACGCTCAGCGGCGTAGCCGTCCCACTGATCCGAGTTCACCGCAATGCCGGTTGCACGTTCCTGCATGTAACCAGTGGCCAGATTGGCCTTGTCGTTGTTGGGGATCGTGGCAAAGCGCATCGGCGATACCATCACCGAGTTGCCCAATACTTCCCAGCGTGCATTGGATTCTTGCAAACGCTGCGCCACCCAGTTGAATTGCTCCTGGCCCATCATGGTGCGATCCGGATTGGCAAATTCTGCGCCGGTGGTTTCCGCGTCGCGGAAACTGCGAAGATCCATCATGGTCAGTTGCGCCAGCGTGCCAAAGTTGAAGCTGCGGTAGAGCTGCGGCGTACCGCTATCAAGCAACTGTGCCCTGACCGGAAGCCACTCATAGTAAGCCTGCTCGGCTGCTTGCCTGCGCTCATCCCACGCGCCCTCTACCCTGCCCTCGGTATGGTTTTCCGCACCTTCGCGCCAACTGTTGTTCGCGGTTTCGTGATCGTCCCAAACAACGATCCACGGGCACGCGGCGTGTGCTGCCTGCAGGTGTAGATCAGTGCGGTAGCGACCGTAACGCTGACGGTAATCCTCCAGTGTGGTGATCTCCCACTCCGGGTGATGCATGCGAGTAACGCCACTTTTACCTGCGTATTCGCCGGTTGGATACTCATAGATGTAATCGCCCAGGAACACCACGTGGTCGATCTCCCCCGTGCGTGCGCGCCGAGCCATATCTCCGTAGGCGTTAAAGAAACCGGACTCCCAGTTAGCGCATGAGGCGATAGCCAAGTTCAGGTGATCCAGCTCTGCGTCTAGAGTCGGCGCGGTCAGTGTGCGTCCGATAGGCGATGTCGCGCCCGCAAACGCCCCGCTTTTCACAACGAAGCGATAGAAGTACTCGGTTGCCGGCTCAAGGCCGGTCGGGTCAACGTGGACGGTGTGGTCCTGCTCAGCCGAAGCGGTGACCCTGCCCGTGCGCGGGTTACGGAAGCTCTCAGAGGTAGCAATCTGCCACTCCAACTCCACGTCCTCCCCAAGCCCTGAGCCCGGCAGCGCCTCACGCGACGGCGTGACACGTGTCCACAGCACCACGCGATCCGGCAAAGGGTCACCGGATGCGACACCATGTAAAAACGGCAGGTCCCACTCTTGTGCGATCACCGGAAACTCCGGTGTGGAGACGGTACCGCGACGCGCCGCGTAGGCACCTCCGGCGCCAAAGGCGGTAGCAGCTGCGGCGGCTGCCACGCTCTGCAAAAAGACACGACGATTCACACGGGGTTTTGCGCTCATGCAGCTTACTTTCAACCAGGTTTAAGAATCCCGCAATCAGTGCAGCGTCACGTTGCCTACTGTTCACTTTCAATTCACTGAGGTAACGATCTGCTAGTAACCAACTGTTAAATCAGCGTGAGTTAAGTAGGCAACCATGACTCTTACGCGCTCTGAACACAGCCGTCCCCGCCTCCGCGGTGCTCTTGCTACCGCAGTGGTGTTCTCGCTTGTTGCTTCCACCAATGTGGCAGTGACTGCGGATGCTCAGGATACTGCGGCAGGTCGGGCCACCAACACCAAGATCAGCCGCGTCGTGCTCGGCATCGGTTCGGACGCATCACAGGCCAACGTGGCTTGGCAGTCCAAGACGAGTGAGACCCAGCACTTGGAGTATTGGCCCACGAATAACCCCGGCAAGGTCACCAGCGTGGAGTCCCCTCGCGGCCCCTACAACGCCGCGGTGTTCTACCCGCATGAGGCGACCATGACCGGGCTCGCTCCCAAGACCGAATACACGTACCGAGTTGGCAGTGAGCGCAACGGTTGGAGCGCACCGCGGACCTTCACCACCAGTACTGACGGCGACAGCTGGAACTTTATCGCCATGGCGGATGCTCAAATTGGTGTTGACACCAAAGTTGCCGAGCAGTCCGCCGCCTGGAAGAAGGCCGTCGACGTTGCAACTGGCGAGCACCCCGATTCCGCTTTCATCATGCACTTAGGTGACCAGATTGAAGGCTGGGGCGCCCCGATCAAGCAGCTTGAAGAGTTCACCGCCCCGGAGAATCTGCAGAAGTACCGCTTGGCTGTACTCAAGGGCAACCACGAAACCTACGCCTCGGAGCGCCACTTCCAGGACACGTATTTCCTGCCCAATGAGGATGGCACGTCGGCGAACTACTTCTTTACCTACAACAACGTGTTGTTCATCGGCCTCGACGGTAACCGCACAACGCCGGCTGATATCGAAGGCCACGGCAAGTTTGTCAGCGACGCAATCGCCGCACACGGCGCTGAGGCCGACTGGGTCATTGTTGGTATCCACCACGCACCGTTCTCCCAGGGCTCGCACTACCTGGACAAAGATGTCGTTGCTCTTCGTAATGACCTGACGCCCAAGCTTTCCGACGCCGGCGTGGACCTCGTCCTTGGCGGCCACGACCACATTTACACCCGCACCCACCTGATGAACGGTGCTACACCGATTATCCCCGAGGGAGCGTCCAAGACCGGCGACATCCTGTTCCCGAAGGACAACGAGGTTCTCTACGTCACCTCCACCACCGCAACCGGCGGCAAGTACTACGACTTCACCGACGAGAACAACCAGAAGTACCCGAATGTGCGCGAGGAGCGGATGCACGACCTAGCACACAAGTCCACCGCACGTTGGCGCCAAGACTACAACCCGGATTACACCAGCATCGACGTCTCCCCGACTGCGCTGACGCTGACCACCTACAACATCAACACGCCATACGTGGTTGACAAGGTGACCTTGCAGAAGAAGCAAGACGAGGCGCCAGAGACGACTACACCTGTGGAATCCACGACGCAGCCGACTACCACTGCGTCTACGGCAACCACCACGCCGCCATCGGATACATCGGAGCCTTCAAGCACCACGGAGTCCGGCTCCACCACGAGCACGGCAACGCCGAAGCCAACCCCTGAGCCGGACTCCCCTGACAATTCGGATGACCCAGACAAGACCCCTGAAGCTGGCAGCAGCACTGCGGGCATTGTCCTGTCGGTCCTTGCCATTCTCTTTGGTCTGTTGGCGTCCATCGCCGCGGTGATCATCCGCGACAATCCGCAGTGGATTCAGGACCTACGCGCGCAGTTCGGCTTCTAAGCTTTAAGGCTAGAGCGCGCGCAGCTCGCGCACTCGGAACCCAAGCTCTTCTACAAGTGCGTTGCCGGGTAGGCGCTGCTGCGCTACCTGATAAATCGCGCCGTACCACCACTGCTGGCGTTCCTTGCCAGAGTTGAAGCGAAGCCACAGCTCCTCGCCGATTGCTTGGTGGTCCGCCAGGATGGACAGCAAGTTGTGCAGCTTATCCGCTGCGGAGACCAGCACGCTGCCTTCTTCCGCCTGTTCAAGGTGAGCCAGGTAGGCATCGGCGCGCTCCTGCCAGCCCGACAATGTGTCATCCTTGGTCACGCCCTGGACCAGTGTGAGTACACGCGGTCCGAAGTCCTGCTCCATCTGCTCCGCCGAGTACTCCTCAGGCACATCTTCCAAAATGTCGTGGAAGAGTCCTGCAATGAGCACGTCTTCATCATCAGTCACCTGTGACAGCAAATGCATGACACCGAACACGTGAGAGACGTAAGGAATTTCCGTGCCTTTGCGCACATGCCCGCGGTGCGCCCACGCAGCGATGTTGATTGCTTGGATAAGCCGCGGGGATGCGGTGAAGGTTTCGGCCATATGTAAGACCCCTTTCTTTTCGGGAACATACACAAGTCTAAGAACGCACGACACACACCCCATACAGCGAGGGCTCATGTGTTCGAATACTGTGGTTTTGGCAGTTACGCCCCTGTATACGAGGATGAGACTATGACCAAAAAGCTCCTGTCTGTTGTCAGTGCGCTCGTCCTAGTTGTCGCTTTGCTGGGCGGCGGGTTCCTGCTGGGTTCGTCGAATTTTCTCGGCTCTCCGGTACAAACTGTCACTGAAACGGACAGCTCGGAGGTGATTCATGCGGTGGAGCGTCGTGAAGAAATCGTGCTGGTCTCCACTGCTACCCAGGGTCTGCACACCACCGAAAACGCTGCGAAGCTGTTCAAATGGGGCATCCCCGGCAGCCAAAAGGTAAACATCCTCCAATACCAGTTCACCGCCAAGCTGGGGATTGACGGCAAGGACGTACACATCGAGGAGGTTGCTCCCGATCACTTCAAGCTGACGATTCCACCCTTTAAGTTCCTTGGCTTCTCGGACCCAGAGTTCAAGACTGTGCATGAACATGGCAAGGTGTTGAGCTTCGTTACAGCAGATATTGATGTCGCGGAAGGCATCAACGAGGTACTGAATGAGGAGAAGCGTGAGGAACACATCCAGATGAACCTTGAGCTGCTGAAGGATCAGGCTGAGAACTTCTACGGAGGCATCATCCACGCTGTTGATCCCGACGCCACGGTTGAGTTCGAGTTCCAGTAATTCGCCGTTAATCCCCCTAGCCTGAATGCATCAACTTTGATTTCGTACCCGGTCATCTTGAAAGAAAGAGCCACCACCTCCCTCGACCAGGCTAGGCGATGAGCTGTCGTCCGACCGTGCAAAGGACGCCAGGGTAAATAAATGAATCTTCATTCTTAGTGGTACTGCGGCGAGAAACCCACCTACCCGCCCCATCCATACATCCAGGTGCTTGCAGTCGAAGGGCTCGTGTTTACGTGCTTCATCGAGCGCTCTCATGTCGTGCGATAATCCGTGATAAACCACTTTTCCAGCCCACGCAGCACCCGAATGATGAAGCAGCAGCTACCGGATACTCACGACACTGTTACTAAATAGCCGGTCGCAACATCATGCCCGCGGCCGCCAGCGTGCTGCTCTCATCGCTCGTGTTAGGTCTCGCGCATGTCGCGCCGGCTGCGATCGTCTACACGTTCTTCGCTGGCCTGTCCTTCGCTCTGGTCACCCGGTGGCACCGCTCACTGTGGGCCGGTGTCATCCTGCACATATGCAACAACGTGCTGGTTCAGATCATGGTGATGGTAGGCATCTAACTCCGTTTCTTACTGGCCAAAGCCATAAGAAAGGCAACGGCCACGACGACGAGCCCCAACGGAATCAAGAAAATGAAGAGATTAATGATCGGCAGCGCCTGACCCGCCTGCACTTCTTCCCACGAGGCAAGCGCTGTCGAACCGAACCCGATAAGCAGCATTGCGCCACCCACCAAGGCTGTAACCAAAACACCGGTGCCCACCGGCTCCCTGCGTGAGACCACGAGAAGGTACACACCAAGGACACCAACCCACGCGGTAACCAACGTCGCTCCCACCGCCATAGTCACCGCGCTGATCGCCGACCAGTACTCCGGATCATCAATGACGCTGTTGAGCAACACCGTCAGTACTGGAATGCCTATCGCGCCGGCGAGCAAGCTTCCAAGAATCGCTTGAGGTTTCATAGACAAAAGCCTATCTGCATCCTCCCGTGCGCCCGTTCAGTTAACGAGACACAGCTCACCTTCCCCATTACCTTCGTGGCAAAAGCCGAACCTTGGAGAGAAACATGAAACCAGCTTCCATCGCAGCCAAAATCACCGTTCTGCTCACCTCCGCCGCATCTGACAATGTCCAGGCTTCGGAAGACTCCTCTCAGTCCGACACCAAGGGCATGCAGCGCGTCCAAGAAGGCCGCATCTTTATCGAGCTTCCAGAAGGCTGGACCGAGAACCCCAACTTCAAGCCCACCATGAACGGATTCACCACATCATGGGCCAATGACCAAGAAAACCCCACGGACATCGCCCGTATGAGCTACAACCAAGCGCAGGGTCCCACCGCCATGGCAACCATGGGGTACTTCGAAGCGAACGCCATGTTCAGCACCACGCACGGTACAGAGTTTGAACTCGGCGAATCCCGCGATCTCAAGATCAAAAACGCCGACGAAGCCAAGCTGACCACCTGGACCACCAACGGCTCCAAAGGTGAGACCGTCAAAGGTGCATGGGTATTCGTCTCCTCCGGCGCCGACGGTGCCGCTGGCCTCGAGATCGTGGCCACCACCTTGTCCGATAAAGAGATCGAGAAGATCATCGACTCGGTCGAATTCAACCCGGACGAATACGACCGCAGCGCCGAACCCCACGAATCGACCACTGCAAACCAGATCCGTACCACGCAGCGGTTATTGCAGACATCAAAAACCACCGCGCGAACACGGTTTCCGATGCGCTGAATCTGTACATCGTTGAACGGCTCCAAAAGCAGCAGACCGAAGAACTTCGCGCTCACAACGCTGCGATGCGCCAAGAGCAAGCCGCGCAAAACGCCGCCATTCGGTGTCAACAGCAACAAGCTCACCAGCACGCGCTATACAACCAGACCATGGACAACATGCTGGCTGGCTGGTTGGACAATCGACGACGCGCTCCGCGGCCGCTAAACCCACCTCTAACCCGAAAACACAGCCGGCGCCTTGGAAAACAAGAATCCAACCCCCAGGTGTTCCGGGTTAAGTGACAAAATGTGTGCTTTTTCGGC
>NZ_KV786462.1:0-491 GCF_001806945.1 Corynebacterium sp. HMSC30G07
ACATCATGCCCTCTCACCAACCCAGGCCGGTTTACAAGACCTTGAAAATCCGGCTGGTCGTAGGACAGTGTGCGCTTGCTGCGGCCATCGCTGAATCGCTCATCGAACCCTCCTGGTGGAAGCTGACGGAACGTCTCTAAACTCAGTGACTCCTCAGCGATGATCATCTTTGCGCGGTGTTGCGGTCGGCTATTTGGTAGCAGTGTCGTGACTATCCGGTAGCGCTTCAGTGAGCATCCGGTAGCAGCTCAAATTGTATGGGGTGATGGTTCCTGTATCCGCTTCATTAGGGTGCGGGACGTTCGGGATGAAGTCCGCTTTTGACATTGGAGCTATGCCGCGGAAGCCTCCGTGGCCGGCCCGACTCATCGTCACTAACGAAGCCGGGTTGCATTTCATCTCGCTTCAGGAGCAGCCCAAGTTCATCCTTGATACATGTCGACTCGGAGTAGTTGGCACCACGATTCCGCGTAGTTGGTACCGGTGCTCCG
>NZ_KV786462.1:511-1172 GCF_001806945.1 Corynebacterium sp. HMSC30G07
GGTGGGCATTCTGGGCAGCCCGGGGTCCGAGCGTCCTAAGCACCGAAGACACATTGAACCGTTGCGGGCAGGTGCGAGTAACGCTGCCGGAGAGCTGGCTGCAACATAGTGGCCACCGAATTCGCATAGAAGTCTTCACCATGCGCAAAGGCGCCGCCTCAATGGGCTTCTCGAACGACTAATGCCTGCAGCCGGGGTCCGTGTAGTCGGCTCGGTTCGGCTGTCTAGGTCTAGGCACCAACTACTTGGAACGCGGCAGTACCGAGCTTTCGGAGCGATGGACTCAAATCCGCCACTGACAATGCGGCCATCCCTGAATCCTTGACCGGCTCGCCGACGGTGCCGAGCCCGGGTGAGCCTCCGCTACCGGATGCTCACTCAGCCGCTACCAGATACTCACCACACCGCTACCATTTCAGTCTTCTGAACACGCGGGATACTTCTCGTCGTGAACACCCCAATTGACACCCCAATGCATGTGTGATCTGTGCGTAGCTAGCACCGTCAAGGCACATCGCGACGATTTGTTTGAAGTTGGCCACAAAGACCGGCTCCTTCCAAGTAGAAGTTGACGCGGCACCATCGAAGTACGGCGCCGCCAACATCAACTATGAAAGAAACCCCCTCGCAGTACCGGGTACGCGGAACACCGGTACCAACT
>NZ_KV786462.1:1192-1399 GCF_001806945.1 Corynebacterium sp. HMSC30G07
ACCAACTACGCGGACTCGCGGTACCAACTACCCCAAATCGACACCGCAGTCGAAGAAGCCTATACACAACGGCAACTGCAACATTGCCAAAGCCATCGCCCAGGCAAAATTCCGATACCCCGATGCGAGCCTGGCCGAAGTCACCCAGGCTGAACTCAGCCTGCCGCTCCCGAATAATCGATCACTCAAACTGAGCGAACGAGCCGA